>JAUWFP010000276.1 GCA_030606845.1 Anaerolineales bacterium
AGGGTCCTCGAGGGTGGGTGTTGGTGAAGCTCCACCGCCTGAACCAGATTCTGCTGTGGGTGTGCTTGTCGAGTAATACCAGATGGTCGGCGTCGGAGTTGGCGTGTGCGTCTCACTCCGAAAAATATCCAAAATCGACCATGATGTGGGAGTCGGCGTTGATGTTTGTTCTCTCGCCGTCTGAGTCTCTAAGGCGCTCAGCGTCCCGGCTACAGCCGTCTGGATCTTTCCAGGGTCATCTGCATCTTCACTGAGCGGGGCGTTCGCTGTGTAGAGCGCGGCGATCGTCGCCTCGAAGGCAATTGCGGCCTGAGTTTCAATCGCGTCGTTCGGCGGAGCGCCTATGACACCCCGCAGCGCGAATGCGCCGAGCGGAAAGGCTAATAGCAGCGCCATGACCCCAAGCAAAACCGGCCACCGGCGAACTGTGGGGCGAGAGAACGCAGCTCGGAGCTTACGTCGCCATCGATCGCGGGTTACATAGAAGCGATTGAGTCGCGGCATCACTGCCGTAGGCTCATGGCCATTCTGCACTGATGTCAGAATCGCATCCTGTAAAGCCTCGTTGAATATCGCGATCGAACCGTAGCGATTCTTAGGATTTTTATTGAGCGCAGTGATCAAGACATCCTCAATGGGTACTGGGACGCCGTGATTCACTTCACGCGGAGGTGGCAGGGGTTCGTTGATGTGCTTGAGCGCGATCGCCAGTGGAGTTTCGCCCTCGAAGGGTATACGCCCTACAACAAGCCGATAGAGTACTACGCCTAACGAATACTGATCCGACAGCTCGGTGATGCCTTCTCCCAAGCATTGTTCCGGCGACATATACCCCGGGGTTCCAACCAGCCCTGACCCCGTCAGGTCCAAGGTCGCCTCAGACCAGTAGGCGAAACCGAAATCTGAGAGCTGAGCTGTCCCATGTTCATCTAATAAAATATTGGAGGGTTTCACATCGCGATGGACGACACCCTCATCATGCGCGTGCTGCAAAGCTGCCGCAGCCTGAGAGATGATTTGAGCAGTTTCCTCGATAGATATCGGACCATCTGTTAGGCGATCCGTGAGCGATCCCAAGGGCATATACGGTATTACGTAATACAAATGACCATTTTCTTCACCGTAGTCGAGGATGGGGACAATATTTGGATGTTTAAGCCGGCTGAGCATCTTCGCTTCCTGGCGGAAACGTTTCTTGAGCCCTTCATCCCGGCTGAGGTAGGGCAGCATGACTTTTACAGCGGCGATCTTCTCATCCCGAAGATCTTCCGCTCTGTATACGGTTGCCATCCCACCCTGGCCGACGACCTCCAGGATGCGATAATGACCGAGAGTTTTACCAATCAACTCTGTCACGGTGTTCCTCGCCCCATTCGTCCGCATCCTACGCAAAGATCCAGACGAGCATAAGTACACTGCAAGGTTGTCCACGAATTCGAAGACAACGCAGGTCAGCGTACTATAAATATAACACTTGAATGGCCCTTAAGTCCCTTTCAACCAGCTATCAAGACTCGGATGATAGTGAATATTTAGACTATAGAAAGGGCAGGTATCAGGTTACGGGACAGGTGTGCAGGTTGGGAAGATTGGGTGAGGTTTCGTCTTGCAAATACCCAGGGGAGTGCTCGTTGGTGGAACAGGTGTGTCTGTTGACTCAAGTGTTTGGGTTACCGTGGGGGCACTTGTCGTTTCGGCACTGGGAGTGACCGTTGGTGAAGCTGAGGATGTCTCACTTGGTGGTATAGGCGTAGATCTGACATCCTGCGAACTCTGTTCGTCTCCGTCGCGCGGCGTCGGTGTGCGCACAATTGAGGGGATCGGAACAGGCGTGTGGGTAGGCGACGGTGTGGGGCTGCCGCCGCCACCCAATATATTGAACGTTCCGCCCTCTTCAACGACCACCGTATCTACATCCACGCCATCTGATTCTACCAGCGCGCTAAGAGTCCCCATCACAGCAGCCTCAACTTGCTTCGGTGAGAATTCCGAGCCCGGCTGTGGTGCGTTCGCTGTATAAAGAGCATCGATGGTCGCTTGATAATCCGGGGCGATGGCGACCGGCTGGAAAAATATTGAATACCCTAGCTCGCGCATGGCCAGGGCGCCGATGGGTAACATTAATAATACAGAAATCAATCCAACGAGTACTGGCTTGCGGAAAACCCGAGATCGACCCAGGTACCCAAAAAAGCTGGAATCGTTCTCATGCTGCAGTCGAACCTCGGTGGGGATGTTGAAATGCATCGGTTGGGGTGTACGAACCATTGCCGGATCGAGTACCCCCGAAAGCGCAGCCTGGAATGCCGCGTTAAATTCGCTCATATCTTTAAAGCGATGCTCGGGTTCCTTTGCCAACGCCTTGAGAAGCACGGCCTCAATACCCTCGGGCAACTTTGGGTTAATCGAGCGCGGTGGAGGGAGTGGTTGTTGGATGTGCTTCATCGCCAGCGCAAGTGGTGTATCCCCCTCAAAAGGCAGCCGCCCTGTTGCGATGCGATAAAGCACGACTGCGAAGGAATATTGATCTGAACGAGCATTCACAGGCTCGCCGAGGCATTGCTCTGGGGACATATATGCCGGTGTACCGATCAGAGCTGAACCTGTCAGTCTGATCGAAGCCTCCTTCCACAAAGCAAAACCGAAATCTGAAAGCAGGGCATTGCCTTCATCGTCCAATAGGATGTTAGATGTCTTTACATCGCGATGGATGACATCGTGCGCGTGCGCATGTGCCAATGCAGCAGAAACCTGCTCACTCAATCTCGCGCCTTCCACCGCCGTAAGCGTGCCTTCTGTGAGCCGATCCTGCAACGTACCACCACGGAGGAAAGGCATCACGATATAGGGGGAACCTTGATATTCTCCGTAATCGAGGATGGATACGATGTGGGGGTGATCGAGTTTCTGAAGCAGCTCGATTTCGCGCTTGAAACGAGTTTTAAACTTTTCTTCCTGAAGCAGGTAATTGGCGAGCACCTTGATGGCGACATGCCGCTGGTTTTCCAGGTCATACCCCCGGTACACGACCGCCATCCCTCCTCTCGCGATCTGCTCGAGGACATGGTAGTGCTCAAGAGTCTGACCTGTTAGCTCAGCCATGGTTCTTTTCTGTTGGTCCAGCACCGGAAAGGTTCAGAAGATGGTTTATTAGCGTTGCCAGTGCGCCCCTGTCGATACCGTGCGCCGGCAGAAATAGTGCCTTAGCGTCCCTTGTTCTCCCCGAATAGGGAATCTCATTATAAGGGCTTTTTTTTAAATTTGAGATGACTTGTTGAGGTCGAATTATTTCGGGCGACCGAGGCCCATCCCAGAGCTTGTCCAGTGAAGAAATCCCTGAAGCGATCCTTTAAGTGATGTGAAGCTGTAGCGCGAAGTGAATGTTCCTAGAACCATAGAAGGGTTCGTATGAGAATCATCCCAGGGATTTCTCGCTCCGCTCGAAATGACAGACAAGAAAAGGTCATTGCCCGATGTGTCATTTCGAACCCCCCAGAGGGGGTGA
>JAUWFP010000315.1 GCA_030606845.1 Anaerolineales bacterium
CAGATCCGCAGTTCGGATTTCATCGAATCGACGGTCGTACGAAATCATGCTGTCAGGACTGAATGTAGCCCGAAGGTGGTCGAGCATATCGGGCACGACAACGAACATGACGGGGAAACCATGGCTAGCACGGTAGTTAGCAATAGATGCGGCCAAGTGGGTCTTACCGCATCCGTAAGTTCCCATGAGGACAAGCCAGCCTTTAGGTTCTTCGGCGAATTTCTGCGCTGCTTTAAACGCTTGATCGAGGGTTTTTAAATCCTTCGCGGGGAGCTTCTCATCCTTCCTCAGATTGAAGGTGCCGAAGGTCTGATGGCCATGGATGGAGAGAGACGAGAGCTCGTGTTGACCCGTATCGTCGAACGGGCGACGATGGTCTGGAGCGTAAATACGCACATAAGTGACAATCTCCGGGTCAGAGAGACGTGAGCGCATTCGACCCTCAATTTCCTCTATAGCGAGATTCGTCGTCACGACCAAGGGAAGCTGGTTGATATAGCGGAAGTTCAGAATTTGGAAGAGCTTCTCTCGCGCCCATGGAGTTGCGCTTTGGGTCCCGAAATCATCCAGGATAAGAAGCGGAGCAGAGCGGATTTGCTCGAAGCGATCTTCAAACGTGACTTCTTCGTCCGAGTAAGCATAGCGAAGTTGATCGAGCAGGTCCGGTACCGTCAGGAAGAGCGTGGGAATGCCGTTCCCCACGGCGTTGTTGGCGATCGCCGCGGCCAGATGTGTCTTCCCACATCCGAACCCTCCCTGGATCAGAAGCCATCCTTCAACCTGTTCTGAGAAGGTATGAGCCTGGTTGAATGCTCTCTCAAGAGATTCCTGCTGTTGAGGACCAAGCCCCACCCGACCCTTCGGGTTGAAAGAATCGAAAGTGAGGTGCTGGAGTTCGTCGAGTTGACTCATGCGGAACAGACGCGCATGCATTCGCTCGTGCACATCTACCTGTCTGCAAGTGCAAATCTGGAGGCGGCCAAAATCCGGATGATCAATGGGGAGGTCTGCGCGTAAATAACCCTGACCCTGGCAGTGAGGGCAATCCGGGTCACCTATCAAGTGCTTTGGCTGTGATGAATCCATATTGTTACTCGTCGGCTGCTGTGTCCCAGAAGTCTGCGAATTCCCCTTCGACGTATCGGCGGCGAGCCTTTTCAGAGTCTCCTCGATCTTTTCGCTCATCCTTGCCTCTATTCTGCCAATCCTCCAGGATAGCTTCGATATAACGCCACTTGCGGACGTTGTTCGTCACCGCGATGAGGACAGCCTCTTCAATCCAATCAGGTGGGTACTCGTTTTCCGCTTCGCGGAGCTTCTCGGCGATCATCGGGGTCAGCGGGCCGATGTTCTGTTCGTAGAGAGTATAGATGTTGGGCCGCTCGAGTGCTAGAGAGATAGGGGCTTCTGGATCCCCCGTGGGCTGCCAATCCCCTGCTTCTATTGAAGCAACCGCTGCCCGCCCTTTGGGACTGTTGAGAAAGAAGTAGCTGTCTTTTCCCTGATCGAATTCGACCTTCACCTTCAGGAATGTTCCGCGCGCGACTGCTCGCTCCAGCGCATCGACCAACGTCTCCAGTGGCGTCATACTCTCCGGTTTAAACCCCTCCATCAGCAATTGGTCGGCCGCCATCTCCTCCAGGCTGATGTATCGAAAACGCCCTTCCTTTTGGGTAAGAGCCCAGAAAGCGTAAATGGTGACCTTGAACTCGCCGAGGTGATCGATCCTCGGGAGGAGTTCGCTAAAGAAGGCATTGGGAATAGGGGTGAGGGGGAGTTTCCCCTCTGGAAATCCAGCGAAACTTTCGGTTTTATTCATCGATATCGTTTTTGGGACAAAGGATGACCCTGCGCACTCAGGTGCCTGCGGCCAGATCGACCTGGCGTGTAGCCGCGTTCTCGAACTTCGCCAGCGACTGGCGGAATACGAGTTCCACGCTGCCGACGGGTCCGTTACGATGCTTGGCAACGATAATCTCGGCGATATTCTGTTTTAACGTATCTTCCTCGTATTGATCGGGACGGTAAATGAACATCACAACATCGGCGTCCTGTTCGAGGCTCCCGGATTCGCGTAGGTCGGAAAGGATTGGGCGAGGCGGACGCCGGGATTCTACGGCACGTGATAATTGTGCGGCTGCTAGTACGGGCACGTTAAGCTCACGGGCTAGGCCTTTCAGGTTCCGGGAGATGTAGGAGACCTCCTGAACGCGGTTGTCAATCCTGGAATCTCCCGTCATCAACTGGAGATAATCCACGATAATCAGGTCAAGCCCGATTTCCATATGCAACCTGCGGCACTTGGTCCTCAACTGCAGAGGGGTGATGGCCGGGGTATCGTCCAGATATATATGCGTGTCGCTCAGCGCGCTGACGGCTTGTGTAAAGAGAGGCCATTCGTCATCACGCAGGTTTGCCAAACGCAAACGCTGTGAGTCGATCGAGGTTTCCTGAGAGAGCAGTCGCTGAACGAGCTGCTCATTTGACATCTCCAGTGAGAATAAAGCAACATGTTTCTTGTGGATCTGGCTGGCGTTCTTCGCAGCCGAGATGCAGAAGCCTGATTTCCCTTGCCCCGGTCGTCCGGCGATGATCAACAAGTCGCTCGACTGCATGCCGCC
>JAUWFP010000101.1 GCA_030606845.1 Anaerolineales bacterium
GTTCTTGCAGGATTCTATTCGGGCGCTCACATTTGAGATACAAGGGTAAGGTCTGGCGACACGTCCCCTCTGGTGCACACCCGCTGCATGCCGGTCACATTCTGAGAGCGATTTGTGCGGGTTCAAGACGACTGAGCAAATGATAGGAGCGACAAAAGAAGTGCGTTTCACGCAGAATTCTCTCCACCCAAAACAAAACTATAATAGAATCTCAGTCAGCCCCCGCTACTTGCTCCAGAGTGGTTGAACTGGGAGAATTGGCATCGAATCTGTTGGACTGGTGGAGGCAGACATTATGAAAGAAAACCTGATCGTATCGGACCCCAAGGTAATGATGGGAAAGCCTGTAATCAAAGGGACGCGCATCACCGTAGAACTGATTCTGGAGAAGTTAGCCGCGGGAGAAACACCAGAGCAAATCCTTGAGGCACATCCGCGGTTGGCACGCGCCTCGATCCAGGCCGCACTTGCATTTGCGTCCGAGGCACTGCGAGCGGATGTGGTCTATCCAACTCTTTCTGAGTCCCAATGAAATTCTTGGCCGACGAGAACATTGACCAGCAGATCGTTCAAGTGCTCCGTGAACGCGGTCATGAGGTCCTCTATGTGGTTGAAATGGAGCGCGGCGTCGACGATGATTTTCTCTCAGATCTAACCAATGAAGAAAACGCGATTCTTATTACGGCCGACAAAGACTTTGGCGAAATCGTCTTCAGGCAAGAACGTGTGTTATATGGGGTCGTACTTCTCAGGCTTTCAGGGATTAGCCCACTGGAGAAGGCATCGATCGTCGCGGCGGCGGTAGAGGAACACACCTCCGAACTCCCACAGGCATTTACGGTTGTCTCAGCAGAGACAATCCGCATAAGACGTGTCTAGGGCTGAGCGACGTCTCAGATATTCCAGAGCGCGTTTGAATCGTAATGATTGTGAATCTGACGCAGCTGCCACCGTTCTCCAGTTGGATTAGGACTGCGGCCGAAGTACTCTTTGCGTCCCTAATACTTCATCAATACAACTTGATGGTTAATTAACCGCTATCTAGACCATCAACCACACAGCCGCAAATCGAAGCCAGACAGCATTGCTGTCTGGTGCTTCTATTTAAAAAGGAGATCAATATGAAAGCAGTAGGATTTGCCTCCGTGTTGGCCTCTGCGCTCTCGGAAGCGCAGAGCTTCACGGACAGGTCGCACAGCATAGAAGCGATCCGGAATGTCCTCATCGAAGCGGAGGGGAACAGCATCCGGGTGACCGGCATGAACCTGGCCACGGGATTCACCACAAGCGTGGAAGCTCAGGTGGGGGAGGGCGGTCGCATGGTGATCCCTGGTGAGATCTCGGACATCCTCAAGACCTGCGAGGGCAGTGTGAGACTTGCGTCAAGCGGGACGAAGCTTCAGGTTCAAACGGACGGCTTCAAGGGCTCCTTCAACAGCATTAACGGCAGCGACTATCCCGAGATGCCATCACCTTCCAACCTTACGGGCACCGCGACGATCGAAGCTGGAATCCTGGATGCGGCTCTTGCCTTGACGACCTTCTCTGCGGGTGATGTGGAATCGATGTTCACGGGCAACATCCTCTTCCGCTTCAAATCCGCAGAAAAGAAACTCACTCTGGTAGCCACAGACGGGATCCGCTTCTCCGTCGCAACCATCCCGATCGCGAAGACTTCCTTCAAGGAAGATGTCGAGGTACTCATACCTCGAAGGAGCGCCGACACCATCCGGCGACCACTGAAGAGCCATTCTCTCAAATCCGACGATCGTGAGAAGGTGAAGATCGGGATCGCTCAAGATCGCAAGATGCTCGTCTATGGAGAAGGGTTCTCCTGGTTCGCCTCACGGGTGGACTGCAAATTCCCGGACATCTCTAGCGTCCTTCCAAGAAGCGCAGCCTGCATTGCGCTGCTGAACACCCAGGAGTTCCTGCAGAACTGCCGCCGCATTATTGCTATGTCCAAGATGAACCGTTCAAAGCAGGGATTGAATGTGACGCTTCATTTTGACCCTGATGCCGGCACCCTGGCGCTGGACAGCCAGGTGGATGAGGTGGGCTCGGGCAGCACCGTTTTAGGAGCTCAGTTTAGGAAAGAAAGTGCAGCGATCGAGGTGTGTCTGAACATCAATTATTTGATGGACAGCTTGAGCGCTCTTCACGCCCAGGATGTTGCGGTCTGTCAACTGACGATCGCCGAGGAGGATAAGACACCGATCACCATCACGGGCAATTTCTCGAACGGGATCGCCAATCTCATGGGTATATCTCGGATGCGAAGATGATCCAATCCGGGACACAAGTAATTCCAGGGGCAGATACTGTGGAAGTATCTACCCCCACCTCTTTATAAGGAGAAAAACCGATGACAGAAATGCTTGATAACCCTCTCGGATTTGAGAGCGAAGCGTTCATCCCAGAGGATGCGCATGAGGCATTTGGCCGAGCCGAGATAACGGCGTCGATCTTGCTTTCTGTAGAAGACGACAATGATAAAACCCGCTCTTGCACTCTGATGCTCTCGGTTGAGCCCCCTACGGACATCCCCTACAAGACTCTCAATCCACCGCCATCATCAGCTCTCTGTGCATTGGAAGAGATTGCAGGCGCCATACAGAGTCTCGTTGCAGATCAGAAGGCGCTCTTTGGAAGAGCATGGCTGCAAGCTTGGACAGAAGAACAGGAAAAGAAACGAAAGTCCAGGAAAAGTCGCAAAAAGAAAACCAGCAAATCACCACCCAAAACCAAGCTGGTGGAAAAGCCTACCGAAGAGAGGGTACAGGAAGAGAAAGCAGAACTTGTGGAGGAGGAACGCAAGGACCAACCAGAAACCGCAGAAGACGAAACGGAAGAAATTAAAGCACAAGCCAACAAGACCGACGAAGTCGATGAAGATGATGAGCAGACCGAGATCGACGATGAAGAAGCAGAGGAAGATGCTGACGATGTCGACGACGAAGATTACAGCAGCGATCAGCTCTCTCTTCTAGGCGGGATCGAGCTCTAGGACATCATCAACAAGGAGTATCTCTGATGACTGACAAGGAAAAAACCAAAGAGAAGAAGGTCACGGCGCAATCGATAACCGTAATCCTTCCGGACAACAGGAAATTTGATCTTGCCGCGGAAATGGCCAACGCGGATGCCGAACACATCCGTAAGGCGCTCAAAGGCATAGCTCCGGAGGTCGCACTTTCGAAAGTTGAGGAGGATGAGACAGACGATGGCGGAAACCGCACCATCAAGTTCGTCAAAGAAGTCACCCGAAAGGGTTGCAAGGCTTATTAGGGGGTTATTGGAACTTGAGCCTGCCTACTCTCCCTACATCCATCTGGCCTCTCTGGTCTCAGAGAGGCCAGATCCTGATCTTCCGCTAATTCCGGAGGCGACGATCGGTTCTTTGCTTAAGGCAGAACAGGAAACCGTCTCGTTGGAAGGGGCTCATAAATGGGTTTCACAAATGAACAAAGTTATCGAACGTCTGCGGCGCCTGCGCCCATCTCCCTGGTCAGGGCCACCAACTGCGCTGTAGATAACAAGCTTTGCTTCGCTCGTTCGCTGCTTGATAAAGTGCAACTAACCTCGGGCGCAATGGAAATCGTCCGGGGTATTGATCAAGCCTTCCCAGATATCATCGCTTCTAGCGCCGACAAACCGGCAACACCTCATAATCTGGTTCAACTTGCGATCAAAGCCCTCGAAGAAGCGGGACTCCATGGACATCCATCGGATTGGATCCGTGTCCTGAGTGCCGACCTGCACTTTTCTACAGAGATCGAAAAGGAGCACAGCCTTGAGGTTCTTTCGGATCTCACGGAAGGAATTCATATCGTAACTGAGACATCGTTTCTTTGGGAGATATCGCTTGAGGAGATGCCTCCTGGAGAACAGATAGCTTTTGCGCTCCTGGGATGGATTAGCAATGATCAAGACTTTGAGCCGCTGTACTCCCCTCAATTTGAAGAAGATGACTATGTAAACCTCGCAGTTGCGGTTTCCCAATCAGGCATCATCTTCCGTGGCGAGCTCCCTTTCACATGGCCTGATGAAAGTGGTCACTGGCGCGCGATGGCTTTCTTTGATGCCTCGAGTGGAAACCCCATCGTTGATATTCGGAACGACATCGCAACGCTGGACTGGAAGGACCTTGTCCACGTAGTTGAGCACATGCAGGATGCAGAACGCTATCTGCTACCGGCGCTGGACTATCTGGAAACTGTTATGGGTCGGGACACGGTCGCTGGCATTATCGAATGGGCTGGCCACCTTATACACGACCGAAACCTGTTTAGCGGCGAATCGGAATGACATGCGAGGACGTTTTCTAAACAGGCTTCTTTTGGAACTTCTTTCAAGGAGGAGTTTATGGACAAGTACGCGAACACAACAGAGCCCCTGATTGCTCTGGCCTTTTATGATGGCGGCGTCATCCTTCAGAAACTTGTTGAGGGTGGGGGAGTGACAGCGTTTCCCGTAGACCCTCTTCACCTTCAGGAAGTGTTTTCGGGATTCTCTTACTCAACACCGATTCTGCCCGGAAATGTCCTGTGCTGGGGCAGTCAGCAGCAGAGGGAGATCGTCGCCTGGTGGCGCCCTCCGCAATATCACACTCTTCTTGTAGAGGTGGACAGCACCATACACCGATGGAGAGTGCCGTTGCCAGGGTTCGTCGTCGTGGCAAGCAAGCCCTCGCTTTCTGTAGGCGCGCTGAAAGGAGCGGAAATACCTTCCGCAGAATGCCAGGTCTACAACGTGCCTCTTCCGAACACATCGAACACCTCCGGCCATGGATCTGTTTGCCTTGGCAGCGCACGACTTCCCGAAGATGTTCGTGTGGACAGCTTGGATGGGGTATGGCGGACGTATATCGGGTCAACTTTCGGTTCTCACAGCGTATCCGGCAAGAGTCTTTCCTACCCTGAGGATGTCCGCCTCCTTCTTCTTCAGCTCCATGAGGAGAAAGCAGAATCATTTCCAGGGGATGAGCTTTGTGCCGAGAAGCCGATGACGCTGAAGGAGTGGCTTTCCAAATGGTTCGATTGATATCTCAACTGGTCGGTGTTCGGCTGGCCGGCGCAGCTGCGAAGCCGGCACCTCTCGGTACGTACGTGCTCTCCAGAGAGTGGGTGCTCCTTGAAACTGAACGAGAGGAATTCCGAGCACGTGTTTCGGTGGCTCAATTGAAAAATCCCATTCCCTCACTTCCATCAGAGGGACCTTCCTTTGAATGGAAGATTCCCATGCCCCCGAGAAAGCTCGTTAGAGAAGAAGTCACCCCCATTCTAGGGGCCGTCAACTCATTTGGTAACCGGGGTCAGTTAGAGGCCATGGTGAATCTTCTGTGGGACGGCTATGCCTGGCTGCTGGAATTACCTGAGCAGTTCATCACCGCCGGTTCCGTTCAATCCTATGGTGGGCTTCCCGAAGGCGCAGTAATACAAATCCACTCTCATGGTCGAATGCAGCCGTTCTGGAGTACGACGGACAATGCCGACGAGATGGGCTTCCTGATCTACTGTGTCGTAGGGGGATTAGGGACGTCCAATACAAAGATGCTCTGTCGTGTTGGGATCAATGGCTTCTGGCATGATCTGGAGGAAAAACATGTTTTCGCCGGATGATGAACGTAGTTGTATCTTCTATCCCACCGGGCTGGGAGGCATCAGCGAGCGCACTCGCTGGAATGTCCTTGTGACAGGATGTGGCGGAACAGGGAGCTTCATCGCGCATACCCTGGCGCAGCTGAAAGCATCAAACACTCGTGAGGGCAGCGCTCTGGGGCGCATTGTCCTAATCGACCCCGACGTTGTCGAAGAGAGGAATGTGGGGCGGCAGAATTTTGCCTTCGCCGATGTCGGAACACCTAAATCACAGGCGCTCGCCTGGCGCTACAATCTTGCCTTCGGTATTGATATGGAATGGCACACCGTTCCCTTTGCGGCCTCACTTCTCCCCAAGAGGCAAACATCCATCGAGCGTATTGTGTTGATCGGAGCTGTGGATTCTGGAAGTTCCCGGGGGGAGATCGCCGATGCGCTTCATGCGCGCAAAGACGAGATTGTCTGGCTGGACAGTGGCAACGGCGAAACGAGAGGGCAGGTCGCCATTGGAAACACATTTGTGGGAGAGGAGCTAGTTTCAAGCGTGTATCCAGGGGTCAATGTTGCCAGATATCTTCCGTATCCTTCGCATTCCTTGCCCGAACTTCTTGAGGAGGATCCGGAACCCACACCGTCGTGTGCAGAGGCCGTTGAAAACCAGGAGCAGGGCCTGTATGTGAATAGATTTATGGCAGGTATTGTCGGTGAATATCTTCGTCGTCTGATTTCGGGCGAGTTGGCAGTCTTTCAGACCTGGGTGGACCTGTCCAGACTGGAAATGGCTTCCGTTCCCGTAAATCAATATCACATCAGTCGGCTATCCCATCTCAGGGAAGAAAGCCAGAGGAGTTCTATGGAAACCGTCCAGGAGGTATTGGCCTAGTAATCATCTCGTCCGTGTAAACTCCACTTCAACGCTGAGACAGACCCTTCGCGGTCTGTCTTGTTTTTGGAGGACAAAGACGAAGGCATTAACTGTGGGGCTTGAAAGATCGTGATCGATGAAACCCAACGGAAAGGAGAGAACACAATGGCTTCACAAGTCGCCGCAAAGGCATCGGTTGCAGCTGAAGTGCAGGAGGTGAAGGGCCCTTGGGTGTCTGACATTCAACCCGGGGACGAATTCATCGGTTTCTACGTAGCCAGAAATCCGCGGCTTAACCCATACCGCGATCCATCAAAGGGCAAGTACATGCGCTTCTTGCTCTCGGATCGTACTGGTTACATCCAGGCAAGGATCTGGGAAGATGCGGAGCCGGCCGCAGAGGAAATCACCAACAGCATACCGATCAAGGTGGATGGTGTCGCCGAGCTCTATAACGGCGACGTTCAGGTCCACATAAGGCGCTTCCGCCTCGCCAGGGAGGGCGAGGTTCAACGAGATGACCTGATAAAGGCGTCAAGTCGAGATGTCGAGCAGATGTGGTTGGCCGTCCAGGACGCGATTGACCAGGTTCAGGACCCGCAGATATCTTCGTTGCTGCGCTACTTCTTTGAAGATATTGGATTCACGTCCAAATTCCTTGAAATCCCCGCGGCAAGAGTCATCCACCACGCCAATTTGAGCGGGCTACTTGAGCACTGCTACGAACTCGTCCTTCTGGCTCAACCGCTGCTCGAACTCTATCCCGAAATCGACCAAGACCTCCTCATTGCCGGCATTCTCCTGCACGATATCGGAAAACTCGAGGAGTATGACTATGAATATGATACTTCCGTGACGGATGCTGGAAAGCTCATCGGGCATGTTGTCATCTCCGAGCGCATCGTAT
>JAUWFP010000188.1 GCA_030606845.1 Anaerolineales bacterium
CGATGTATAATACGACCCTCGTAGACAAACTAACGACAAGGAGGATGATAAACAATGGCAAAATTCGAAATCTATAAAGACAAGAAGGGTGAATTTCGCTGGAAACTGCTTGCAAATAACAATCAGGTTATTGCTATAGGAGAGGGATATTCTTCGAAAGCTGGATGCAAGAACGGCATCGAATCTGTGAAAAAGAATGCTCCGAAGGCAAAAATAGACGACCAGACTTAATTAAATCCGAGAGGACGCCCGAAGGCTGTTTTAAGCGTGGTATTGATCGCGATAAGCGATCGGCCATTTTAGGCTCCTGGTTCGGCATGGTCTCGTCTAATAGAGCTGAGCGAACAATAATTTAGCATCGGAGCCCATGCAAAGATAGAGAACCTATTCAGGTTAGTTCTAGGATGAAAAAACATCTCTTCAGGTGCTTTTTCATTCTTGTGGGTACTGCTTCGGGATTTGAACCCATAAGCCGGAGGCTATGATCCTGGTAAAGACCAGGGAAGTGTACAGAATGGTCAATCAATCCCTAATTATTGCACTTCGTAGTTGAATCCAAGATGGAGTTTAAGCTGAAGTTTCTTGCTTAAAACACAGACAAACATCTAGGTGAGGGGGGCACCCAGATGCCTGCCTGTGCTTGATAATATACCTACAAATAAAGGTTGCGTCAAGGTATTTTTTAGGGTGCTGGACAACAGGCCCCATCTCCTGAAGGAGGTGACGGTTGTCGTGCAGATCGGGAAAGAATCCACTTCGAAGCCCATAAACTGCCAAACTACACTGAAGTCACCACCCGCTGAATTAAGATTATGAACCGGGATTCGTTCAATTCGCTATCTCTATTTGAAGGGCTCGACACTAAGCACCTCGATCTCCTGGAAAAAAGATTTGAATCGGAGACTTTTGGAGAGGGTGAGGTGATCTTCGAGCAGGATGCCCCCGCCGATAGGTTATACTTCTTAGTCTCAGGGAAGGTGGCTATCCGCTTTAAACCCCATGATGGGGACGTGATACCTGTAACTGAAATAGAAGAGGGGAGTGTCTTCGGCTGGTCAGCGGCGCTCGGTCGCACAAGTTACACATCCTGTGCGGTAAGTATTAAGCCGAGCCAGACCCTCAGCATCAAGGGCGAGGAACTCACGAAGTTGTGCGAGAAATACCCCGATGCGGGCGTGGTCATCCTTGAGCGTTTAGCGGATGTGATCGCACAGCGGTTGCAAAACACGCACGCCCATGTGATTAGATTATTAAGGGATGGTGTCGCCACATAGGCGGCTTAGAGAGAAAAACCTTCGAACGGAGTCCGGCATGCCAATTACAGCCAATCACAACCACGACATAGACGCACCGCCTGAAGAGCGTATGCGGGCGTTGCTGGAAGTCATTAGTTCCTACATCGAGCAATATCACGGTGGATGGGTTCAATTGGTCTCCTTCGACGGAGAGGTTCTTAAGGTGAAAATGGGTGGTGCCTGCGAGGGTTGCGATCGCGCGGAAGCAACACTCCGCGGTTGGGTAGAGGGGTCCGTCCGTCAGTTCTTCCCTGATATTAAGAGCGTCGAGGCAGTATAAGAACACCTTAACCACACACTTTCATCCGATCCGAGACACTGCTCACTGCTTTCTTGTACGGCACGCCCTCATCTCCCCAAACCATTCCTCAATTTTCCTGAACACCGGATAAAACAAATCCCCCGATATTCTCCTCGGGGGATGCGACCCTATCCTCAGCGCAGCTCATGCGCCCGGCAGCGTTTGCAGAAAATCTCCAATCGCCGTCAGCACGCCTTCTGTCCCTCGATAGGCGCATAGCGTCAGCTTTTTTGAGTCGTTGCCTGTGATCATCTTCGACACCGTCGCACCTTCACGGTAACAGCACAGCACTGGTTTTTCGCGCTTGAGCGCTACAGCGATTTCATATCCCACCCCGTGCGACGGTGTGCTCACCTCCGCAATCAGCGCATCACAGCCTTCTATCCAAGCCATATCCCGCTCATAGACTTCTCGGGCGTCTACAACCCGCTCCTGATCCATCACCTCCGGATGCGCGAGGTGCGCTGTGGGCACGTCGTGCCCAATCGCCAATAGATGATCCACAATCATCATGTAGACCGATTCGTCCTGCCTCCCTCCAGTGAGAGAGCATGAGAAATAGATATTCATCGCCCGGAAATTCCCTCCACATGGATACTTCATTAAGAGTGACAGCCGCCACCGCTCCACATCATCGCTCATTCGCCGGCAGAATGTGTTTGAGCTGTCTAAATCTAACCTGAACCTTCTTTCCTCTCTGACGAATGCATGCCGAGCATCATATCATGCTTAATAAGTACACCAGCGCTAATCACTCCATCGCCATGACAATCACAGCGGCGATATCTCACTTGGCTCCATCCAGAAATGAGCTTTCCTGAGCATTCTACTTGTGCTAATATCAACCTAACTAAAGGACTCATTATGGTAGATACGCGCGACCCCCTACGCTTTCTTCAGACAGAGGTCTCCCGATTAAACCAGGAGAATCAAGAACTACGAGATGAGCTGACGATCCTGCGCTCCTCCGTGCGCGGCTTAAGCGCTATCCAGGATCTAATCCAGCGCATGGGACCTCAAACCAACCTGATCCATGTTCTTGATGATCTATTAGGATCCGCTTTGGCAGTCTTGGGGACACGCGATGGCTCGCTTCTCTTGCGAGACGATGATACTGAGGAATTGGTATTCGTTGTTGTCCGCGGCGAAGCGCGTGATCGTCTTCAGGGCTACAAGCTGCCGCCCGGGAAAGGCATTGCCGGATGGGTGGCGGATAATCGTGAACCCGCAATTGTCCTTGATGTGCGCAAAGACCCTCGCTTTTTCACCCAGGTTGATGAAACTATGGGTTTTCACACGCAAGCCCTGGTTTGTGTGCCTCTCCTTGAAGGCGAGCGTGTTCTCGGCGTGATTGAAGCGATCAACAAACTCGGTGACCGCGATTTTTCAACCGAAGACCACCATTTACTGATGGTCGTGGCACAGCTTGCCTCCATGGCGATCCAACGCGCCGAAGCCTTATCCGACGAGAAAGACTAAGCTCGCAAGTGAGCGCCGAGCTCTTTCGCTAACGCCTTAACGATCTTCTTCCGCAGCCCCGCCACTTCTTCATCTGTCAACGTTCGATCCAGAGCCTGATACGTCAGGGCATAGGCCAGACTCTTCTTGTCCGCCTCGATTTGTTCTCCCCGGTAGAGATCGAAAAGACGGATATCCTCGAGTAGATCCCCTCCTGATTTGCGGATGACAGCAAGGACTTGTTCGGCTGGGACTGCCTCATCGACGACGATCGCCAGATCTTCCAATACGGGCGGGTAGGTCTTTACCAATTCCACATCCATCGATTCAGGAATCGCATGGATGACCGTTTCCACATCCAACTCTGCAGCAAGAAGAGGGAATGATTGAAAATTGTAGCGTTCCTTCACCAGAGGGTGAAGTTCTCCCATAACACCCACTTGCTTTCCGTCGATCAATATCCGCGCGCATTTTCCGGGATGAAATGACGGGTGTTCGCCCGGGGCATACTCCACTGCTCCGACCTTAAGTCCGGCGAACAACGCCTCAAGAATGCCCTTTAAATCGAAAAAGTCGAATTCCGTTGCTGATGGTTCTCGCCAGGAAGGCAGGGCGCGCGGTCCGGTTAGCGCAATGGCGAGTTTGAGTGGTTCGATTGGGAGTTCGCCCTCTTCAGCAGACAAATATACCGGTCCAATTTCGAACACGGCGATGCGCTCCTGGAAACGGGCGTTGCTTTCCACGATTTCCAGCACGCTTGCTAATAAACTGTGGCGCATGACCACCCGGTCGACGCTGATTGGATTCTCTAGTTGGATGTATGGTCTATCGTCGGGCTTTACCCCTGCCGGCAAAATTTTAGTTTCATGGTCTGGGGTTGTCAGGCGATAGGTTACGATTTCCTGTAAATCAAGATCGGCGAGCAGGTTTCGGATTTGCTCCTCACGCTCCAAGGCTTTGTTGCTGTACTGAGGTGGGAGCTCATCAGAGATCATTGTCTCCGGCAGACGGTCGTAACCATAGATCCTCGCCACTTCTTCCATCAAGTCTGCCACGCCAACGATGCCCTCACCGATATCCATGCGATGATCTGGCGTTGTCACCTGCAGTTTTTCTCCCTTGCTTTCGATCTCAAAACCGAGCCGACCGAGTATCTCCTCGATAGCATCGATCTCAAGCCGGATTCCGAGAGAGCGCTCCACGTCAGATGGGGAAATCTCCACAATTGACGGCTCTGGTGGCAATGGATATTCGTCAACAAGCCCCTGGGCAATTTCGCCACCGGCAAACTGTTGAATCCAGGACAAGCCGCGTTTGACCCCCCTTTCTGCCATCGCCGGAGGAACTCCGCGCTCGAAGCGGTAGGAGGCCTCGGATTGCAGATTCTGTGACCCCGCCGTTCGGCGGATATTGATGTAATTCCAGGCAGCCCCCTCGAGCAAGACTCGGATGGTCTTCTCGCTCACCTCCGACTCGGCGCCCCCCATCACGCCCGCAATCGAAAGCGCCCCGGCGGTATCGGCAACCAGGACCGTGAAATCGTCCAGTGACCGCTCGACGCCGTCGAGTGTGGTTATTCGCTCCTTCGATTCCAGATTCCGAGTGATGATCTCTGGAGCTTTTCCTCCGGCGCGCTCGACGAGGACATCGAAGTCAAACGCGTGCAGAGGCTCGCCAATTTCAAGCATGGCGTAATTCGTAGCATCAACGATATTGTTGATCGGCCTCATCCCTGCCAATTGCAGACGGAGCTGTACCCAATACGGGCTGGGGCCAACATCCACCCCCTCGGCAAGCCCC
>JAUWFP010000053.1 GCA_030606845.1 Anaerolineales bacterium
GATTAGCTTAAAAAGTCGCGGGGCATTCCTGACGAGGGGGTCAAAGACACGAGGCTGCCAGGGGAAATTGAGGATCTATTAGACAATGGTAGAGACGTTGCATGCAACGTCTCTACGATGATGTGTTTATGACATCGAGGCAGCCAGGCGATATGGGGATAGTCACTCGACCGCGCCCAAAGTGCCGGGTTTCCAAATTCGAAATTGTAGAGACGCCCCGCCGGGGCGTCTTTACGGCTGAGCATCCGTTCCGAGGGGAAACTGAAAACATTGTTAACGATGGTATTCGATTGTGTATTTATTCTTCAATTTTCGAAAGCGAGTGTTTACACAGCCTGTCGACTACGCTCGAATTCCGCTGGGCTGCGCCCCATGCGCCAATTCCCCTCATCTTGGTTGTAGGCAATCTCAAACACCTTCTCGCCAGAGGTCATAACCAGGAAGTGGTGCGACGGACCCTTCTGCCACCGCCGTCCCAGCGCAAGAACAGCGAAGCGGCGATCCTCCCAAACGAAAACTAAAGGAAGAATCTCGCCGTTTTCACGGAAGCGCGCTTCAACATGTATTACGTCACTCAATATTCATCTCCAGCACCTTGAGCAACAGAGCCAGAGCCCCGACTGCGGACGCTGATTTGTTGCCCTCCCGGTCGCCATCCCACACATTACGCTCCACCCAATCGCCTTCGCGCGCGCTCACGGCTGCCCAGGCTAGCCCGACCGGTTTATCCGCCATACCTCCCCCGGGTCCGGCGATCCCCGTGACTGACAATCCAATATCTGCACTGAGCGCACGGCGCGCTCCGCGCGCCATTTCCCGGGCGGTTTGCTCGCTGACCGCGCCGAACTCGTAGAGTGTTTTATGACGAACCCCCAACATCCGCTCCTTCGCTCCATAGGCATAAGCCACGACCCCGCCGCGAAAGTACTCCGATGAGCCGGGCACATTTGTAAGCAGGTGCCCGACTAACCCACCGGTGCAGGATTCGGCTACTGCAAGGGTTAGTCCTTTCTCGCGCAGCAATCTCCCTACTTTCACCTCAATCTGCTCTTCCATTGCTCCAATACTCCCGTCGCTTTCAATATAGATATCGTCACCGCAACCTACTATTTCATCTCTGTGCGATACTGACATTATACCTTCATGGTTGACAGAGGTTTCTGGCTGGCGTATCCTTCGTCGCGCCATGGAGACGCTCTCTAATCTCTTCTCTTCACGCCCAATTTGGACTGTTGGCGATCTTACGCTCTACATCAGGCGAGTGCTGGAGAGCGACTATCGCTTGCAGGATATGTGGGTCACCGGAGAGGTCTCCAATGTCTCCCGACCCTCTTCAGGTCACTTATATTTCACCCTCCGTGATGAAAACGCTTCGCTTCGCTGCGTGATGTGGCGGCCGCGAGTTGCGCATCAAACGCACTCCCCACGAGATGGCGAAATGCTTGATGTCCTTGGGTACATCAGCGTCTATGAGGCTGGTGGCCAGTATCAACTTTACGCAGAAAGCCTGCGCCCAGCCGGTGAGGGTGCCCGCTTTGCTGAATTTCTGGAGTTAAAGGCTCGCCTCGAGGCGGAGGGCTTATTTGATCCGGAGCGCAAACAGCCGCTCCCGGAGTGGCCAAAAACCATAGGCGTGGTCACATCTCCCACCGCCGCTGCGCTGCGTGATGTCGTGAATGTGCTGCGCCGCCGCTTCCCACTCGTAACCCTACTCTTATCGCCAACTCAAGTGCAAGGGGACGACGCGCCTGCCGGCATCGTTAATGCCTTGGAATTGCTCAATCGGGACGGCCGCTCCGACGTGCTATTGCTTATACGCGGTGGTGGTTCCATGGAGGATCTTTGGGCCTTTAACCACGAGGATGTGGTGCGTGCCGTTGCTCACTCCATGGTTCCTGTTGTCACCGGAATTGGTCACGAGACGGATGTCATCCTGGCCGATTTCGCCGCTGACTTGCGTGCACCAACGCCATCGGCCGCCGCGGAGATCTCCACTCCGGACCGAGCGATTTTACGTGAAGACATCGATTTCCAACGCTCCGATCTCAATCAGTTATTCCGCGAGCACCTTCACTTGCTTCATCAGTCGCTCGAAATGTGGTCTGCCCGCCTGAAGTTGGCCTCCCCACGCGCTCACATCGCCAGCAAACAGCAAAGACTCGATGAGCTCACATCCCGCTCAAGAACTGCAATCCAACATAGAACAGATCTCTTTCGGGCCGCGATCACAGGTTTAGAGAAAACCTTGCATGCCGTTGGCCCGAGCACCGTGCTTGCCCGAGGCTATGCCGTCGTTATGCTGGAAAAGAATGGCCAGGTAATCCGCTCCGTCAAACAGGTTAGGAGCGGAGACCCTTTGCAGATCCAGGTGCAGGATGGGGCCTTCAGAGCAGCTGTCCAGGACCAA
Organism: Anaerolineales bacterium; assembly: GCA_030606845.1. Classification (GTDB taxonomy): domain Bacteria; phylum Chloroflexota; class Anaerolineae; order Anaerolineales; family E44-bin32; genus E44-bin32. The sequence continues at coordinate 2,408 of JAUWFP010000053.1, forward strand.
CATGAGGAATAAGTGTTAGATTAGAAAGAGGGGCAAATAATGCCATATCGCTGCCCTGGATCAAGCCCAACAAGACCCGTGCCCGCCGTCCTTCAGGCGAGGAGGAGAAATGCCAAAGAAAAAAGCGATTGATAAGATGAGTTACGAAGAAGCATTTAAGGAATTGCAGTCGGTCGTTGAGACAATGGAGGGCGGCGAATTGCCTCTCAAAGATTCCTTGGCTCATTTCGAGCGAGGGCAGGCTCTGAGCGTTCGCTGCAGCGAACTCTTGGAGGAAGCCCAGTTAAGGCTGCGGCAGCTCACCGAGGACGAATCCGGCGGACTCGTCGAGACCGACCTGGAACTCGGGGATCTGTAATTGAGCCTACTGGAGATCTTTCAGAATCAAGTCCTAATCGGCGCAGTGCTGGCCTGGAGCAGCGCACAGACTCTCAAGTTGGCGACCGAGTACGCACGCACTCGTTCTTGGGACTGGTCCCTGCTACTACGCGCCGGCGGCATGCCCTCATCGCACTCCGCACTCGTTACTGCAACCGCGCACGGCATCGGGCTCACCAGCGGTTTTGACACATCCCTCTTTGCCGTGTCAGTCGCCCTAGCGATGATCGTTATTTACGACGCAACCGGTATCCGGCGTCAGGCTGGCCAACACGCTAAAATTATCAACGCCATCATTAAGGATTTTATCGAGGGACATCCTGCCCGCAGCCAGGAGAAGCTCCGGGAGGTTTTGGGCCATTCACCCCTGGAGGCTTTTGTCGGTGTTGTTCTGGGGATAGTCGTTGCTCAGATTGTCTATTTATTATGGGCGTCATAACCACCGGCTCAAAACCATCCGCGGCAACTGACGCGCCTCTGGCACACCCATCGCGAAAGCTATAGCCCAGTAAAGGCTCACCCCCAGAAACACCCCGCCCACTCCGCTCAGCCATACGCTTGCTCCAGCAGTGATCCCGATCCAGAGCCACAGCCCTCCAGCCATAACCACGGAGGCCACTGCGGAACCTATGAGCCCTCGTTGAAGTCGCCGCAAACCAAGCCCGCCCAATCGTTTCCTTATGAGCAGCAGTAGAGCGGCCACCTCAAGCGCCGTTGCTAAAGAATTCGCCAGTGCGAGAGCACCGTGTGGGGGCAAACCGAGGGACGAGAAACCCGCCGCAAAAACCAAACTAAAAACTATATTCAACGACATCGCTATCACGCCGACGGTAACAGGAGTCCATGTATCGTACATGGCATAAAAGGCGCGCACGACCACCTCGAGGATTGAGTGCCCCACCAGGCCAATCGCATACCAGAGCAATGCCCACGCGACCAACTCCGTCGATTCCGCGGTAAAGAAACCGCGCTCAAAAAGCATGGCCACGATCGGTCGACGCAGTAAAACCAACCCGATGCTGGCCGGTAACGAAAGGAATACTACGCCCCGCAAAGTTTTACCAAAGGTGTTTTTCAACGCATCCATTTCGCCTCGCGCGACCTGGGCTGAGAACGTAGGCAGAGAAGCAACCCCGACCGCCTTGGCAATAATTGTTTGCGGCATGAGCATGAGCGTGAATGCGAAGTAGATCGCCGCCAGGCTTCCTTCCGGCATTCCTGAGGCGAGAATGGTGCTGACGAGAAAGTTAACCTGAACAACAGCTTGCCCCAGCAATCGCGGGGCCATCAATCGTCCAACCTGACGAACCTCCGGGATTCCCAGACCAAAGCCGCTGAAGAAACGCCCGCCGAGGGAAAGCAGCCCGGGAAGCTGTACGACAAGATGCAAGCTAGCGCCCAAGACCACTCCCCAGGCCAGACCGAAGATCCCCATCCGCGGGCTTAAAAACAACACACCAACAATCAATCCCAGGCGGTAGCAGCCCGAGGCAATGGCGGGGAGGAAGAACCGTTGATAGCCATTCAGAATGCCCATCAACAGGCCGCTCAGGCTGAAGATCACGGGGGAGATTAACATCACCCGCAACAGCGAGACGGTCAACATCTGCTGTGGAGCATCGAACCCTGGCGCAAGGATATTCTGGACCAACCACGGCGCCGCGATCCAGGCCAAAGCGCAAACAAATCCGAGGCCGACAAAAAGCAGCGAGGCGATCGAGGATGCTAACCGCCATGCTTTTTGCGTCTGATTACGAGTGAGGAAGCTGATAAACGTGGGCACAAAGGCGGAGGCAAGCGCCCCGCCAGCCATGAGATTGAAGATGATCTCGGTTATACGGTTGCCAGCGGTAAAAGCATCGATCTCTGCGCTCGTGCCGAAGGTACGTGTTATCAGCACCTGGCTGATTAACCCCAGCAGGCTTGAGAGAATGAAACCCACCATGACCACACCACTAGCGCGTGCGATCTGGCGGCTGGCTGAAGATTCGGATTCGCCCACGAGACGCGATTATACAGTGGTTTAGGTAAATGACAGCTACCCCGATATCTCAGCGCATCGCCAGAATCTCACGCTGGCACTTCAACAAGATCGGGGTACACTGTTGCAAAGCTTGCCCCTTATCTGGGAAGCCGTTTCTTATACACCCGCATGATCACAGGGAGACCTGCAGGTAGAAAAAAAATAAATGAAAGATGAAACCGAAAGCTTTCTTGGCGAACTCCGTCTGAGTCGGCACCTGCAGAGCATAACCCAGGTTTCAGCGCTTGGGCTGGCCGTCGCCCTGGGTTTATCTTTCATCATCCCCGCTCATATCTTCATCGAAAGCGATATTCAATCCGCGACGCCCGCCCTATTCGCCATCCTCGTCCTCGGATTGACACTCCTAAACATCCATGAACTTCTGGGAGGAAGCGGCGAGCGCGGCGGTATCCACGCGCTAGTTCACGAATCACTGGGGAAGTCGAGCGGCTTTATTGCCGCCTGGTCCTCCCTTGCCGCGAATTTGTTGCTATGTGCTGCGCTTTTGAAATCTGCGGCCAGATCCCTTACCGCTCTATTCCCTGAAATTGAAGCCTACGCAGCATTGGCCGCGGTGGGCATGCTCATCCTATTGGTGCTGATAAATCTCTTCCACCTTCTACCTCGCCGAGGGATGCTCCCTTCGGTTTTGTTGGTGCTCCTCGTGGCATTTGTAGCTCTTCTGATCAGCGCAATCCCCTCTTGGGAACCCTCCTCATATTCCACTTTGTCCGACTCTTCGGCAAAAAACTACCTTCTCGCCATCGCCTCTTCAATAACTCTTTTCGCTGGTTTTGAGGCCATCACATCTTCCAGGCGACGCATTCTCATGCCCCACATCCGTCTGCCCCAGGGTTTGTGGGTAACACTCCTGCTGGGAGGCCTCCTGCTGATCTCGGCCCAGCTCTTTCTTCCCTCTCTTCCAATCTTTTCCCTTCTAGATGAACCAGCGGCCGTAACCCGCTCACTCGCCGGTACCGGGGGTGTTCGGACGTGGTTGACCGCTGGTGTCGTTTTCTTCGCTCTCCTTCTCGCTGCAAGTGAATGTATGCTCACCAGCGCCCGCGTGCTTTATTCGCTCAGCCGTATGAGGGCACTGCCGCGCATTTTCACCCGAATCCGCCGTCCTTTCCGTCTGCCGCCCTACATCTTCATCACCTTGACCCTGATGGGCTCATTGCTGATTACACTCATGCCGTTTGGATGGTTGATTGAGATCTCCGCCGGCCTCTTCCTCGTCCTTATGATTCTTGTCAACTTTGCAGCGATCCGCAGCCGACAAGCCGAGCCTGAACGGCGAAGGACGATCATCGTTCCCTTCTTCCCCCTTTTCCCGCTCCTGGCGCTTACATTCAGCATCGTTCTCTTCTTTGGATTAGTGCCCGTAGGCTTGCTGGGTGCTGCCGGGTGGATAGCTATAGGATCGGTGCTCTTGTTCGTATATGCGCGGCCCCGCCTTCGCGAAGCCCAACACGGGGTAACTGTATTTGGCCAAGACCCCGATGACAAAAGACCAGAGGGTGCCTTTCGTGTTCTCGTTCCCCTCGGCAGCGGAGTGGAACGTCGATTCGTCTTAGGGCTTGCCAACGCCCTCGCTCGCCAAACCAACGGAGATGTCGTCCCCCTCCAGGTCATCCCCACTGCCGACCCTCTTGCTATTCAGGAGGGGCGGAGGATAGCCGAGGAGCGGAATACGCTTTTCAAATGGTCTACACGCGAGAGTGCGAGCAACAGCGTGCCGACATATCCCATCACCCGCCTGGCAAGCAGTGTCGCCCAGGGCATAAATGACACCGCGGTCGAAGAAAATTGCAGCCTGATACTTATGTCTTGGCCAATGGAGACTCCTAAGGAGGGCACGCGAACGGGAAGAATATTGGATCCCGTGGTGCACTCTGCCCCCTGTGATGTTGCCGTGATCGCCTATCACCCTGAGCGAATATCATCACTGCAAGTAGAAGAGGGACAAATTGACGGGGACAACGCGAGTCCGCCCTTCCAAATCAAGCAGATATTGATTCCCACCGCCGGCGGGCCTCATGCTCCACTGGCGATGCGCCTTGCTCTCTTGCTCGCCCGAGAATTCGATGCGACAACACAGACAGTGTACGTCACCCGGCCTGACGCTACCGAGAGCGAGCTTGAGGAGGGCAGGCAAAGGATCGAAAGCACGATCGAGGCACTGCAGGAACAGCTCTCATCGCTTCCACAAGTCGATGCCTCATCCACAGACATCAGCCAGTTCCCCATCGAAAGCCATGTTGTGCGTGCACACACCATCGTTGATGGAATCGTCCAAGCCGGATCTGAGAGCGATCTGGTAATCATGGGGGCTTCTGAAGAAAGCCTGATCGACCAGGTTCTTTTCGGCGCACTTCCAGAGAAAACTGCCCGAGCATGTCCAACCCCCGTTGTTATAACCAAGAGCTTTCGCGGTTTACCTCGTTTTTGGCTCCGCCGGGTTTGGGACGGTTTTTTCCGATCGCTTCCCAAGCTCACGCGTAGAGAACAAGCTAAGGTATATCGAGGAGTTTATCAAGGCGCCCAACCAGACACAGATTACTTTGTCATGATGGGCCTTGCGGCGATGATCGCCACATATGGCCTACTTCAGGGAAGCACCGCGGTCATCATCGGAGCAATGCTCGTGGCGCCTCTATTTACACCTATCCTCGCAATCAGTTTGGCTATCGTTCGGGGAGATATTCGTCTGCTGAAGATTGCCCTTGAAGCTGCTTTAAAGGGGATTGCACTCGCTATCGGGTTGGCGGTCTTGCTCACTGTTCTTTCGCCGCTGAGCAGCGTCACGCATGAAATTACAGCGAGGATTAATCCTAATTTATTTGACCTGGCAGTGGCTCTTGTCTCCGGTGCCGCCGGAGCCTACGCCGTCGCCCGCGAGGACGTCTCAACAGCACTCCCGGGTGTGGCCATCGCGGCTGCGCTCGTGCCCCCGCTTGGCGTCATTGGTATCGGTATCGCAATGTGGGACGTCAACATCGCCGGGGGAGCGAGCCTGCTCTTCATCACCAACCTTATTGCCATCGCCTTCACGGGCGCAATTACGCTTCTCCTGCTTGGTTTTCGACCTACCCCGGGAGCCGAACAGAAGGCGAGACTGCGTTTCGGGCTAACCACTTCCTTAGTGATGCTGATCGCCATCATGATCCCGCTGGCGATTGTCTTCATTAACACCGCTCGCGAATCTCAAACCTACCAGGTTGTTGAAACAACTCTCCAGAATTACGTAGAGACAAATCCCAGCCTGCGTTTGGTTCACTTTGACGTGAGCGAAGGTGATGACGATGTCAACGTAGATGTAACCTTCAACACCCTTAGTGCATTCTCGGAGGAGATGGCTGAAAATCTTCGCAATGATCTTGTGCGGGCTCTCGATCGCCCAGTGACGCTCCACCTCGTCTCCATACCTGCTGAAGACATCACCATCCCGTCACCTGACTGACGACCCATCGCCAGTGGGATGAAACTAACAACTTCGTTATTAAGATAAAAATTAGGGAGATCGACCAACATATCGAGCGGAGCCTGCTAGATTGAAAACCCAGGAGAATCGTGAGAGCCGGGGACGCCGACCCCGGCTCTCTCTTAAGGAGGAGAAGAAGAGATATTGCCCTTCTTCCTATACTATATATGAATCAACACCAGAGACGCGTGGCTGATCCACCACGACTGCCCTACGGAATCCCTACGCCGTCTAGGACTGAACGGCTAATAGATGTCAATTTCCGACTTAATTCGGCGTCCGGCGAGAAAAAAGTGAAGGAATCCTCTTTAGACCATTAATTGCTGGAGGTAGATAACCAACCCAGCCGACCCCGCCTGACTTTCGATCCCTGTGCTCCATGCTATAATCGCCATCGCCTCTGAAAACAAACCCATGCTCATCTCCTGGCTCCTCGCCCTGCTCCCTATTCTGGTAATTATTGGATTGATGGTCGGATTCCGTTGGGGGGCGGCCAAGGCGGGTCCTGCCGGGTGGTTTGTAGCGATCCTCGTGGCACTCCTGCATTTCGGCGCCGGGATAGACCTGATCGCCCTGGCCCATGTTAAGGCTCTGCTATTAACCAGCGATGTCCTTCTTATCACATGGAGCGCATTTCTGTTATATCGGGTTGCAGACGAGGCGGGCGCTATTCAAATTCTCAGCCATGCCCTTCCGGGACTGACAAAAGACCGTGGTTTGCAAGCCTTGCTCATCGGCTGGGCTTTCGCTTCATTTCTACAGGGTGTGGGAGGGTTTGGTGTGCCAACGGCAGTCACCGCACCGCTTCTCGTCGGACTCGGGTTCTCTCCTTTAGCCGCCGTCATGATCCCATCCATCGGTCATTCCTGGTCGGTTACCTTTGGCTCGCTAGCTACCTCTTTTCAGGCACTCATTGCCTCCAGCGGATATGCGGGGGAGATACTGGCTCCTCCCGCGGCTGCATTCTTGGCGATCGCCGGATTGGTCTGCGGCTATCAAATCGCACATATCTCCGGAGGCTGGGGGGCGATGCGTCGATTGTTCTGGCCGATTTTGATACTTGGCATTGCCATGGGGGGTGCACAATTTTGGCTCTCAACACATGGTTTATGGAATATTGCTGCACTCGGTGGCGGATCAGCCGGATTGATCGTTGGTTTTATCATCGCCCGGTTCCGAGGCCGCCAAGCTAGCGAACAGAATGCGGACGGAACGAAGGCGCGAATGCTCCTACTCGCTCTCTCTGGCTACATCGCACTTGTCGTCATCACGCTTGCCATCCAATTCATTACACCGCTGCGCTCAGCTCTCAGCACTGTCGTCATCCGCGTCCACTTCCCGGCGATCAGAACTTCGCTTGGGTACGCAACTCCAGCCGGCTACGGCCGCGAGATTCCTCTCTTCCGTCACGCCGGAGCGATCCTCGCATACAGCTCTTTTATCGCTTACATCCTCTTCTCTCGCGCCAAGCTTTACGCCTCTGGCGCTGGGCTGCGCATCCTAAAGACCACCATCCGGCGCATGTTACCCTCCAGCCTGGGTATCACCGCCATGGTCTCTATGGCCGTCGTCATGTCACACGCCGGAATGACGGAAACCCTGGCGCGCGGATTATCAGAGGGAATGAGCTCTCTCTTCCCCGTCATCTCCCCCTGGATAGGCGGTTTAGGCGCATTTATGACTGGATCGAACACAAATTCAAATGTCGTCTTCACCAACATCCAGCTTCGCACCGCCGAACTACTCGGTCTCAGCGTGCCAATCATTCTGGCTGCACAAACAGCTGGCGGTGCACTCGGATCTGTCATCGCTCCAACAAAAATCATCGTCGGAGCTAGCACAACCGATGCAGCAGGAAAGGAGGGATCCATCCTGCGAAGCCTTCTCGTCTATGTTTTCCCTCTCATCGGCCTCATCAGTTTATTAACTCTTCTCGCTCTCTGGGTCACTTCCCCATGAACGATGATAGCTCTTATCGAAATCGATACCGTTTCGCTTTCCTGGCCATCGCCTTCGTAATGATCTCACTCCCGGCCATCGGGCTGTACCCATCCACCTCGAATGGGCATACCGGCCTGACAATGTTATTGATGGGTGTTGTCGCCGCGGGGATGGGCCTTGCTATCTGGGTTAATTAATGTCTTCAGATTGGAAGTTGCCGCCGGTCTAGACTCCGAAGATGTGCGTTAGTACGGTGGATGCCGCTCCCCCAACGCTTTGCATCATCCCGATCTCTGCGTTCCGAACCTGGTTTTCGCCCGCGCGCCCTGTCAACTGAAGCACAATCTCACACACCTGGTATAAGCCCGTTGCACCGATCGGATGCCCCCGCGCCTTAAGCCCGCCC
>JAUWFP010000317.1 GCA_030606845.1 Anaerolineales bacterium
GTTCTCGGGAATTTCCATCGCCATCAACCTGCAGTTACCAGGCATTCTTCGATGATGACCTCGTTCCTGGCTCCGATCTCAACGACCATTTCCCACAGCGCATCCACCTCGCTGAGGTTGCCCTTAAGCCGCTCGCGCAGGGAGGCGATGCGATGAAGCGACTCCTCCCCCCTCCCTTCACGCATGAGCTGCCAGATCTGATCGGCATTGAGTTCAAGAGATGCCCGCCTTTCAAGCTCAGCGAGTGCACGTTGGACGCTCCGGCTTGTGATCTCGAGGTGCCGGGAACCTGGAGTTTCGCCTTTTCTCGACAGCTTTGATAGATCTTCCAGGGCGCGCTCAAGCGGCACGTTCCCAGGCGCAAGCGCTGTCAGGGCTTTCAGACGCTGGCTCCAGGATCGCCGTGTCGCCGCAGAGATATCACCGCCCCTGGAGATCGTGGTTGTGATTTCGCGCGCCACCCGCAGAAGCGAGGCCTGCACCTGCGCAACCACCTGCTGGGCCTGCTCGATTTGAGGGTGGATCGCTTCCCGCAGGATACGATCCCGGGCTCTGCGCTCGTGTTGGAGCTGCCCTAACTGCTCGTCTCTGATCTTTCGTTCGATCTCCACCAGACGCAGCTGCTCACGATCGCGCTCGGCTTCAATCTCGTGACGGGTTCGTTCTGCTTCCCGGACATCCTGAAGGATGTTTTCAACGTCCTCCGGCAGCGACCGATCGATGGGGACAAGCTCCATGCGTATCTTGTCCCGAACGTCCGTCTCCGTTGGAAATCTCGCACTGAACGCCTGCATACTCCGCTGAAGGAATTGCCCCCACAACAAACCCTGAACTCTACCCAGGCTGCGCATGTTGTCATACGCCGCTTCCGATGCCCGAAACCATCGCTCTTCCGCCTCGCTCCTTAGCCGATGATAGTCGGCAAGGAGCAGCCTATCGCGCGTATGAGCGAACGTCTGGATGAGTCCGCCGATTGCCGTCTCGAACCTTGAGGTCGCTGCAAGCGGAACCCACCACGCGCGCCTCCCGCCCTCCCACACTTGTATTGCGCCTACGCGCCTGCATACAGTCTCCTGCCGAGCGGCCACTGCTCGAAGCGCGTTCGGGATTTTTTTATCGATCAGACCCCCGCGAAGCGTTCGAAACACTTCGGCTCTAGGGTCACTTTCCGGTATCCCGGCTTCTGTTAACATGGCCGAGGTTTCGAAAATCCGCAGTCCAAAAGCCCGGATGAGACAGCGAAATCCATCTGTTCGAGTGAACAGTTCCTGCGGGGGGAGAATTTCCATTAAGAGCGATATGCGTTTTTCCTTGGGGAGCGCATCCAATCGCTCATACACATCACGGTACATGTCCATAGCTTCTGCTCTCCTGTTTATAAACGCCAAACGGCCGCGTCTTACTGAGCAACGCAGCCGCCAACGGGAACCTGAATTCTGTTCGTACAGATCTAGATCAAGCGTTTATTCTCTTCGCTACAGCAGCTTTCTCGAAAGAACATCGAAGCAGCGCGGCGGTCTTCGCCAGACCATACGTAACAACCTGATCGTTGAGATCTTTCTCGCCTTCCAGGAAGGGATGGTCGATGATTTTCGCGTTTGGCAGCTTCTCCTTCCATCGCCAGACGGCTTCCCCTCCCGCGGGATCATTTTGCGGCAAGGTCAGGAGGAACTGGATGCTCCGAAGAACTGGCAGCAAGTAGCCGGCGATCCCGGTGCCGTTAACCGCCACCCCTTGAAATCCCATCTGGCGCAAGTTCACAGCGTCAATGATGCTCTCTGTCAGGATGACAGGCTTGCGCCTGTTGATATTTCCCAGGCCCCAAATGATCTTAGGGATACCACCCAGGCTGAGATATTTGAGGGAGGCACTTATACGCGTGGACCTGCCGATCATGTGACGGACGGTTCCATTTCTCGAAACGTCGGGGAAGACAACACGACCGATCAGCCATTCGCGGGGTTTGTCTCGATCGTTCCTCACGAAGAGACCGGCCACCTCTGCCGCTTCTCTCAAATGCGGCGGGTATCCTGCCAGAGCACCGATGAGGCCGCCTCGGGTGACATATCCGATGCGGAACCTGCGCATTGCAGGAAGGTCAATCCTGCGGGAGCGGAGATACTCCCTGGCACTTCCCCCCGCATCGCCCATCAAGCTCAAATGATAGACACGGCTGGCCAGAGCGAGCACCTGAGCGATCCCGCGGGTCAATTCCCTGGGTGGTGGCTGCGGTTTCACATCGACAAGGGGGATATCCAGGACCTGCAGTCGCCGCAGCACCTCCTTGAACATCTCGGGGTCTCGATTGTTCCACGCGTCGCCGAAAACGAGCAGACCTTCGAAATCATAGACATCCCCGCCACGGTTGCAGCGGAAGCAATGAAAGAGCCCGCTGTTGAGGCTAACGCTCATATTCGGCCTGCCCGTGTCGTGATGAAACGGGCAGCGCACCATGACGCTCGTTCGGTCACCGCGCGGAGCAATCACGATTCCAGATTGTTCCACGACCTGCAACAGATCAGGTTTTTTGTCATCCATAGGTACTTCCAGTTACGCGTAAGCTCAACACACATCCCACGGTCAAGAGCCAAT
>JAUWFP010000298.1 GCA_030606845.1 Anaerolineales bacterium
ATGTGGACATCCGGCACATTCTCTGCGACATATTCCAGGCCTTCGAAGTGCGCCTGGGACCAGCCCCCATCATCGTGAGGACCAATCAGGACCATGGCAATATTGAACTTGCCATCTTCAACCGCGGGGATCTCGAAACCACCCACGACTTCCGGTGCCTCTTCCCCACCGCAGGCTGTAAGTGCCAGAGCCAGCAGGGTAAGGAGAACAGCTAGGCGTAACGCCATACTTCGTGACATCTCAAACTCCTCTTATTAGAATTTCCTTGAATGAGTTTCGGCTGATAACATTCCGTTTTTTACGATAAACCACCTCCTTAATGATATTTTTTTGTTTATGATGTGACAATTCGAGTGCCCGTTTTCCCTTCGAGGGCAAGCTCAATATTCACAGGATCTGTGATCAGGGCTTCCTTACCACCACGTTCTAGAAAGCCAACAATTGCCCGGATCTTGGGTTCCATGCTTCCCTTGCCGAATTGGCCATCGGCGAGATGCTTTTTCGCCTCAGCCAAAGTCATTCGATCGATCCATTGCTGATCTGGTTTATTGAAATTCAGCGCGACTTTCTCTACTGCTGTTGAGATTAAAAGCAGATCCGCCTGAATGCTGTTTGCCAGTAATGCCGAGGCGAAGTCCTTATCGATCACCGCCTCAATCCCCGTGAGTTTACCTTTCTCATCTTCAACTACGGGAATGCCCCCCCCGCCCACACCAATGACCACAAAACCATCTCCGATCAACGACTGGATCGCATCCTGTTCGATGATGCGGACAGGCAACGGCGACGGGACAACGCGCCGCCACCCTCGTCCAGCATCCTCCACGACCGCCCACCCTTCTTTCTTGCTCCGTTCCGATGCGGTCCCCTCATCCATGAAGGAACCAATCGGCTTAGATGGATTCTGGAAGGCAGGATCGTTTCGATCGACCAAGACCTGCGTAACAACTGTTGCAGATTTCTTGTCGAGCCCACGCAGCAGGAATTCGTTGTAAAGCGCTCGCTGGAACATATAGCCGATTGCCCCCTGCGTGTCAGCTCCACAAGAATCCAAGGGTACGGGGTGAAGCTCATGCAGCGAAAGTTCAACCCGGCGGAGGATGAAGCCCACCTGTGGTCCATTGCCATGCGTGATTACGACATCCCAACCCGCTTCGATCATGCCGGCGATATGGGTCATAGATTCACCCGCGGCCGCATATTGATCCGCCACTGTTCTGTGTTGCTTATCTTTGATTAAAGAGTTGCCACCGACAGCGACTACGGCAATTTTTCTTCTACTTGATTTGCTCATTCACACTCCTCCAAACTAGCGCATCGTTAATGCCATGACGGCTTTTTGTGCATGCAGACGATTCTCTGCCTCGTCAAACACGACGCTGTGCGGTCCGTCGATAACGCCATCTGTGACTTCGATGTTGCGATCAGCGGGGAGGGGATGCATATAAATCGAATCGGCCTTGGCCAGCCCCATTTTCTTCTCATCCGCGATCCAGTCTTTATACTTATCCTGGATTTTCTTCCCTCCCTCTGGATCTGTCGTCGTCAATAAAGGTCCCCATGATTTGGCATAGACGATGTCCGCGTCTTTTACCGCTTCATTCATATCGTCAACGACTTCAAACCCTGTGCCGAATTTCTTCGCCTGCGCTTTCGCTTGATCCATGATCTCCGGCATTAATTTGAATTCCGGAGGATGGGCCAAAACAACATCGAGGCCAAAGCGGGGCATCTGCAAGATGAGCGATTGCGGCACTGAGACAGGTTTCAAGTAGGAAGATGCATACGCCCAGGAAACCACCATTTTCTTTCTGCGCAGGTCCCTGCCTTTTTTCTCAATAATCGTCATGAGATCAGCCAGTATCTGGAATGGATGGTAGAACTCGCATTGCATGTTGAGAACAGGCTCGCGTGAGGCTTCCGCTACCAGGTTTAGGTACCGATTTCCAATCCCCCAATCGACATGCCGGATCGCGATCCCATCGAAATAACGGCCGAAGATCTCCCCCATCTCCTTCTCGGTATCTCCATGAGAGATCTGGGTTGTCCGCGATTCGATAAAAGCGGCATGCCCTCCCAACTGAGCCATCCCCGCCTCAAACGACCCGCGGGTGCGCGTGCTCGAGAAGAAGAACAGCATCGCCAGGACTTTGTCTCGTAAGTAAGGATGGGGTTCTCCAAGCGCGCGCTTTCGCTTAAGATCAAAAGCTACTTCCAGGACAGTTTCGACTTCCTCGCGGGTAAAATCGAGGTCACCGATGAGGTCTCTTCCACGTAAATCTGTTTGCATGGATACTTCATCTCCTATCTTATGGTTATGGTCTGTACTAACACTTCGACTCTATTTGTTAGTTCCACTTGCTTCCGATAATCGACGTGGTCACTCCATTGCGCCGAGAACGGATGCCAACAACCCCATGCGCATGACCACACCATTGAACGCTTCCAGCCAGTATCGAGACCAACGCGTGCCGTCAACATCGGGAGGAATCTCATCCATCCGCGGCAGGGAGTGCAGTAGGATTGCGTCCGACTTCGCTTTACTGGACAGTAATTCCCGCGTGATCTTGTAATTCGCGGGTGTCAAGCCAACGTCCCCATCCCGTTCGTCACGGGATTTGGTGTAATCCGGCTGGACGACCGGCTCAACCAAGATTACATCTGCTTCACTAATCGCTTGCTCCACATGTTCCGCCTCGGCGAAATCGAGACTGAGTAGTTCAAGCTCTTCTTTAAATTCATCCGTGAGCGACATCTCAGGCGGGGACACGAAGGTGATCGGGCAATCAAATTGGGTCAAACCATAGGCTAATGAATGCATCGTTCGCATGCGCATATCGCCAACCGCCAGCCAGCGTAGCCCATCTAGACGGCCTTTCTCCTGATGTACAGTGTATAGGTCGGTGAGAATCTGAGTCGGGTGTTCCCCCCAGCCATCACCGCCGTTGATGATCGGAATAGAAGCCCATTTCGCGGCCTCATGCGGCGCACCCTGCTCGAAATGGCGCATCACGATCACATCACCGTAGAACTCCAGCATTTTCACTGTGTCCTTGATGGACTCCCGATAAAAATCCCCTGCACGGGTCATCTTCGCATCGGCAAAACCCGTTACTTGCCCGCCC
>JAUWFP010000283.1 GCA_030606845.1 Anaerolineales bacterium
GCCCTATTCCTTGCCAGGAAAAAGGTTTGGCGCCCTATTGCAGTTCTCTGCACCGGCGTCATCCTCTTATTCTGGGCTGCCAGCGCTGAACCATTCCGTTGGCTTGCCAATCATCTCCCCCAAATCGCTGCCTTTCGTCACATTTTGTTAGTTGCAGGGTTAGCGATTCCTCTCATCCTTGCGCTATCAGCATATGGTTTAGACAGGCTGCTTAAACTCGAGTGGCCTCATGTCACTGTAAAATTCCCGGCTGCTATTACATCTCATGAATTCAATGCTTCTCTATCTTGGCTCCTCATCCTTCCACTGTTCTGGAGCGTCAGTACCTCATACGCGCAATCTCAAAGCTGGGTGGGAATGGATGATGCAACCTTTCTGTTTGATGACATTTCTATTTTAAAGACGGAATATACTCAGTGGGCAGCAATACCACTCGGCAACCATATATGGGTTGAAGCGGGAATGTCGTCCGGCTTGAAACTCTCGCAAGTAGCTTTTCCCTGGCGTCTAAAAAACCGCTACCCTCCCGAACCACGCCTCGAAATGGTTCGACATGAACCAGATGGGAACCCAGAGAAAATTGGTCTCGTTGATAACGCCGGAGTTTACCTGTATCCCGATCGCTGGTATGCCTCAGTCACAACTGGTAGGCAATTGATACCCTGTCAAGCAAACGCGGACGCAGGAAGGATCATTGTGAACTGCGAGATTTCTGAGGGTGGAAAACTCGTCGTACGCGAGAACGCTTTCCCTGGGTGGATTATTCAAATTGACGGTGTAAGATCGACTCTGCTTGAAGATACATGGTTAGCGGTAGATGCACCTGCCGGGAAACATGAATACCGCTTCGATTACTTACCTATGGATGTCTTTGTTGGCGTCATCCTGACAGCCATCGGTCTTGTACTATCAATCTTTTTATGGAAATCAAGGAAGTCGTCAAAATAATGTCTTGGATCCCACGTTGGAGATCGAATCTTCCGCATATCTACGTGAACGAAGGGGGCGCATACCTTGAACCAACTCATGGTGCCTGACGATCCCCCACTCGAAATATCTTTCGGGTGAAAGCTTTACATTGTCGAACATGTGGTAATCGAGATCGAAAGCCTTACCCCAGGGAGCCCCTTCAAGATCCATGTCCGCGAAATCGAGTTGTATTAATCTGGAAATGGTAGGTGCGCGTGCCTTTTGACCGCTTCGCTCGTTGGCTTGAGATCACACCCCAGAGGGGGTGGATGATCATCGTCGGGTTGACGCTCTCCACTGCCGCGTTCGCCGCAACTGGCGACAACGCCCTTGCCATCAGTCGAATCGCCGCCCCACTCTGGCTCACCGGTATCGCGCTGACGATTATCAGCTGTTGGAAAACCAGTCCCCCTCGGGAACACAAACACTGGGATCGATGGGAAATCGCCGTCATCCTCGCCCTCACGCTTGCGAGCATTATCCTGCGCGCATGGGGCGCTGACCACATGCCCTACGTTCTCAGCGGGGATGAAGGTTCCGCCGGGCTCACGGCATGGGAGTTTCTTGACGGTCGCAGGAGCAACATCCTCGGTTTGGGTTGGTTTTCTTTCCCCTCGCTTTACTTCTGGATATTATCTTTATCCCAACGTGTTCTAGGCAGAACCGTGATCGCCATACGCTGGGTTTCAGCGTTGGCGGGAGCGCTGACTATTCCTGCCCTGTACTGGGCCTGCAGGTCGCTTTTCAACCGGCGTGTTGCCATCCTCAGCGCAACATGGTTGATGACCTTCCACCACCATATCTTCTTTAGTCGCGTCGCCTATAACAATATATGGGATGGACTTTTCTTCGTCATCGCGCTGGGCGCTTTATGGAACGCGTGGGAATTCAACGACCGCCGATCCTTCCTGCTCGCCGGTCTTGCTATCGGCTTCGCGCAGTATTTCTACACTACATCACGCTTGATCCCCATCCTGCTCGCACTCTGGATGATCTGGCTGGCGAGGCGAGGCGCAGGCTGGAAGTCACGTCTACCTGGGATTGTATGCATGATACTGGCTGCCCTGAGTGTGTCCCTTCCTCTCGTCCTTTTATATCTTCGCCACCCTGAGAGCCTATTCTTCACCGCCAGCAGGGTTTCGATGCTCATACCTGGCTGGATCGGACCTGCTGCCGAAGCATTGGGAACAACTCCCGTCGGACTGGTGTTCGAGCAAATCTGGGTGACTGCACTCGGTTTGACCGTCGCCGAGATCCAGGGGGTCTACTATGGCTCTGGAATCCCCATGCTGATCGGAGCTTCGGCATGGATCTTCTCAATCGGCCTTATCTGCTGTGCGATACGCTTCCGCGAGGCGCGCTGCGGCTTGATCCTGATCACCATCCTGACCGTACTCCTCGTCGGCGGGTTGAGCATCCAGGCGCCAAACGGGCAACGAATGCTCTTTCTCTCTCCGATTCTTGCGATATTAATCGCCTCTACACTTGATGGAATAGGTGTGTTCATCAACGGGCGGTGGCCGTTATTAAAACCTGTCGCCGCAGTCGGCATTTCCCTGTTGATGGCCCTGATGATGGGTGAGAACATTAAACATCTATTCCTCGATTATTTTCCCACCGAGAACTACGGCAGCCTTAACGGCGAAGTGACCCAGGAGATTATCGAACTCCTCGAGGTTGAACCGCTGCAGACACCCTTATTTTTCATGGGTGGCGATCGAATGTCCGTTCACTCGATCCCCAGCATGGCATATCTACTCCCCGATACAAATACATACGATCTGCCGCCGCCATACGATTTGCCACGCGATTTTTCACCTCAGGGACCTTTTACATTGTTTGCAATTCTTCCCGAAGAGACTGCAGCATTCGAGAAAATCACCTCAAGCTATGCAGATGGAATAACCCAACCACGCTATAATCGTCATGGACGGTTGCTTTTCTACCTACACAGAGTGGAAAATAATTGAACGCGGGTACAATTCCAGGATAGACGGAGAGAGCCTCTTGAAAGCGATTCTATTCGACGAACATGGAGATCCCGAAGTATTACGCTACGCCGAATTCCCCGCCCCGGAACCGGGCGCAGGTGAAGTCCAGGTCCAACTGCGGGCGGCAGCCTTAAACCGACTCGACCTGTGGGTCCGAGAGGGCTGGCCGGGATTGAAGCTCGAATATCCCCACATCTCCGGCGCAGACGGAGCGGGAACAATATCTGCGCTGGGCGAAGGTGTAGAAGGTCTCAAAGTCGGGGATCGTGTCGTGATCAATTCGAACCTCGGCTGTGGCGTTTGTGATTTTTGCCTGGCAGGAAAGGACAACATGTGCCGAAAGTGGCACTTATTAGGTGAGACCGTTCGCGGCACGCTGGCGCAGTTCGTCGTCGTCCCGGCGAGAAATTTGCTCCATCTCCCTGATGATGTCGAATTCTCATCTGCTGCAGCAGCAGGTCTTGTTTTCCACACTGCCTGGCATTCGCTGAT
>JAUWFP010000165.1 GCA_030606845.1 Anaerolineales bacterium
AGCATGCTAGCGGATATGAGGGATGAATCGGTCAAGAATCCGTTTCTTCGGTACAAAACCCGTCAATCGTTCCACCGGTACGCCGTCTTTAAACAAGATCAGCGTCGGAACACCCATGACCCCATATTTCATCGCACTGTTAACGTTCGTATCAATGTCAACCTTACCAACGGTTACACTCTCCCGCCACTCTTCAGCTAGTTCATCAACGATTGGATCTAACTGCTTGCAAGGATGGCACCATTCCGCGCCGAAGTCTACCAGGACCATCCCGCTGGATTTGACAACTTCCGTTTCGAATGTCGCATCACTTAATTCTACAATTTTCGCCATTTTTCAATTCACTTCCTTGTGAAGATATGGTGCCGATACTATCGAGGCGGACCTGAAAAGTCAACCCCCCGGAAAGATTCATTATCATGCAGTAGAGACAACGCTGACCGCCCGGCTCTTACATCTGCTGTATGTAAACCGGAAAAGAAACGCTCTCCTAGCGACGATTCCCTATACAGGTTCTAAAAAAAGTACTTCTATGCTACCCCGGTTTTCTTGACGGTCTGGTTGCGGCTATGGTATCATCAAAAAATGCCTGTTTAGCACTCTCGGTTCGAGAGTGCTAACATTATGAGGAATACAGTGGCACCCATCACGGATCGCCAAAAGACTATTCTCGCGCTCATCGTGCGAGAATACACCGAAACCACCCGACCGGTTGGTTCTAAGCGCCTTATTGACCGCTACAGCCTGAGTGTGAGTTCTGCGACCGTTCGAAACGAGATGGCCGCGCTGACCGACTCAGGCTATCTCCGTCAGCCCTACACTTCTGCTGGCCGGATCCCGACGGAAATCGGTTATCGTTACTTCGTCCGTCGATTGCTCGGTGATACTGAGCTTCCAATGGCCGAAAAACGCTTGATCAGCCACCAATTCCACCAGGCGCCGATTGATATGGATGAGTGGTTACGTCTTTCAGCCTCCATCCTGGCTCAACATTCTAGCGTCGCATCGCTCGTTACTACACCCAGACCTGAACATGCCGTATTCAAACACCTCGAGTTGATCTCCATCAAAGATCGCCAGGTGCTTCTGGTGCTTGTCTTGCAAGGGGGCGATGTGCGCCAGCAGATGCTCACATTGTCTGATATTTGGGATCAGGCCAAGCTCGCCATGGCTGCCGCTGAGATCACCACGCTGTGCGCCGGCATGGATGCTCAAGATATCCAGCTGCAGTCGGAACAAAAAACCGACATTCTTCAGGATATTTCTCACCTGGTCGCAGAAATGATGGCCCGCGCCGATGAAGTTTGGACCGGGGAGATCTATCGTGATGGTCTCACCAACGTCCTCGCACAACCGGAGTTCGCTGGCTCCGAAGCTGCCCGACCCGCCTTGCGCCTGCTCGAAGAACGCGGTTTTTTAGACGAGGTCCTTGCACATGTACTCAGCCCTAATATCGACGGCGTGCAAGTGATGATCGGTGGCGAAGGTGGATGGGAGGAGTTGAGAGACTGCTCAATGGTGCTGACGCGCTACGGCGCGCCCGGCATCGCCATCGGCGCTCTCGGCGTTTTAGGACCTACACGGATGGCTTATGGTCGAACAATCTCAACAGTTCGCTATGTAGCCGGATTATTGAGCGAGTTGGTGATTGAGACCTTCGCCGAGTAAAATTCTTGTTCGTATTTCTATCCAGACCTATACCAAGGTTATTCAATGAGGAGAAAACACAAGAACATGAAAGATAAAGAAACAACCAACGAAGAGCAAGCCGCCGAGGAAACTGAGAACTCAGAACTCAACGACAAGCTGCGGCCGGATGATGTCATCGATGCAGATGTGCGCGAGATAGATGTCTCCACTGATGCGCCTGAAACCTCAGATGAAGAATCCTTAGAAGAACAGGTTAAACGCCTTCAAACCGAATCCGAGGAATATTTGGATGGGTGGCAACGAGCCCGCGCGGAATTTGCCAACTTCAAAAAACGTACCAAGCGCGAGAACGAACATGCCAGGGAGCGGATCGCCGGAGAAATCATCACCCATTTCCTCGGAGTGAAAGACGATATTGAGCGTGCGCTATCGAGAGTTCCTGAAACGGATGATTCCCAGGAATGGATATTAGGGATTGAGTTAATCCAGCAGAAACTTCAGGCATTATTTGATGCGGAAGGCGTCGAACTCATCGATGCTGAAGGTGAGCGCTTTGATCCGACCTTTCACGAGGCAGTTTCATTTGAGGAAAGCGACGATCACGAAGAAGGGTTGATCATCGAAATTACACAACCAGGATACAAGATGGGCGAGCGTGTGCTTCGTCCCGCGATGGTACGAGTCGCCAAATAGGAGATGTCCGTAATGGGAAGGATAATTGGAATTGACCTAGGAACAACCAACTCTGTCGTTGCAATCATTGAGGGAGGAGACCCTGAGGTCATCCCCTCCTCCGAGGGAAGCCGGCTTATCCCATCGGTTGTTGCTCTGAATCCGACTACCGGAGAACGCATGGTCGGGCTGGTGGCCAGGCGGCAGGCAATTGTAAATCCGGAAAATACTATCTTTTCAATCAAGCGCTTCATGGGGCGCAAGTACTCCGATGCAGAAGTTCAGCACGGTCTGCAATTTATTCCTTACCAGGCTTCCGAAGCACCCAATGGTGATGTGCGCGTCATGATTGGGGGAAAGGAATACTCCCCCCCCGAAATCTCAGCGATGATCCTTGCCAAGATTAAAGCCGACGCAGAAGCATTCACAGGGGAGAGCATAACTCAGGCCGTCATCACTGTCCCAGCATATTTCAACGACGCGCAACGCAACGCTACGAAGGACGCGGGGAAGATTGCAGGGCTTGACGTTCTGCGCATCATCAATGAACCGACAGCTTCCGCACTAGCGTACGGTCTCGACAAGAAAGTAGATCAGACCATCGCCGTTTACGATCTGGGTGGAGGCACGTTCGACATCTCCATCCTGGATGTCGGCGACGGCGTCTTCGAAGTGAAATCCACCAATGGTGACACCTTCCTCGGAGGCGACGATTTCGATCAGCGCATTATCGATTACATTGCCGATGAATTTCAGCGCGACCAGGGCATCGACCTGCGCAGCGACCGCCAGGCACTCCAGCGCCTGAAAGAGGCCTCTGAGAAAGCAAAGATCGAGCTCTCGACCGTCACTCAAACCGACATCAATCTCCCCTTTATCACTGCAGATGCGTCAGGCCCCAAGCACCTGAACGTCACGCTTACTCGTGCGAAGCTTGAGCAGATCACCGATGACCTTATCGAACGCTCGATCGGACCCTGTAAGCAAGCGCTTCAGGATGCGGGTCTCACCGCAGATGATATTGACAAGATTATCCTCGTTGGTGGTATGACGCGCATGCCAGCAGTTCAAGAGGCCGTACAAAAGATCTTCGACCGCGAGCCCCATAAAGGCGTAAACCCGGATGAGGTGGTGGCAATTGGAGCAGCGATCCAGGCCGGCGTCCTTGGCGGCGAGGTGAAGGATATCCTCCTGCTCGACGTCACCCCTCTCACCCTCTCCATCGAAACACTAGGAGGGGTTGCTACAGCACTCATCGATCGCAACACGACCATTCCCACCCGCAAGAGTCAGGTCTTCTCCACGGCCTCTGATAACCAGTCGGAGGTCGAGATCCACGCTTTGCAGGGAGAGCGCCCCATGGCCGCGGACAACAAGTCACTCGACCGTTTCACCTTGCAGGGTATACCGCCGGCACCGCGTGGACTACCTCAGATCGAGGTCACATTCGACATCGACGCCGACGGCATACTGAAAGTCAGCGCCACGGATAAAGCGACTGGAAAGAGCCAACAGATTACGATCCATGCCTCCTCCGGTCTTTCTGAAGATGAAGTATCGCGGATGCGCGATGATGCGAAAACACATGCCGAGAAAGATCTTGAGCGTCGCGGAGCCGCCGAGATCCGGAATCTGGCTGACCAGACAATCTACACCACCGAAAAAATCATACGCGACAGCGGCGATAAGCTCTCAGAATCAATGAAGGCCGATCTGCAAGCAAAGATAGATGGGCTGCGGGCTGACATCAACGCCGATCGTTTCGATGGTGTGGAGCAGAAGACAAACGATCTCCGCCATATGATCGAAGCTGCAGGGGTCGATATGAACGCCCAACAGGAGGCACAGGTTGGAGGCAGCGCTCCTGATCCTGAGGGCGATGAACCAGCGGACCAGGATGATGTCGTAGACGGTGAATTTGAAGATGCCTAAGCTGATATTTCTCTATGCAGAAAGGCGCCTTTGGGCGCCTTTCCTTATCCCAAATCTATGACTGGCAAACGAGATTATTACGAAGTTCTAGGGGTTTCTCGAAACGCATCACCCGATGAAATTCGGAATGCGTTCCGTGCTCTAGCGAAACAATATCACCCCGATGTAGCTGAGGAAAGCGGCACCGAAGAGCGTTTTAAGGAGATCAACGAAGCCTACGCCGTGCTTTCTGACGCTGAACGAAAAGCCGCCTATGATCGTTTTGGCCATGAGGGGCTCAGGGGGATGAACTTTGATTTCGACTTCGGTGGGTTCAGCGATATCTTTGAAGGGCTCTTTGGCTTCGGCATGGGAGGCCGTCAGAGACGAAATACACCCAGGCGCGGGGCTGATCTGCGCTACGATCTCACGCTCAGCTTCGAGGAAGCCGTTTTCGGCATCGAAAAAGAGATTTCATTCTCCCGACAAGCTGTATGTTCGATTTGTCAGGGATCAGGTGCAGAACCCGGCACTTCGCCCATCCGCTGCACAACCTGTAACGGCACGGGTGAAGTACGTCAGATGCGGCAAACTTTTTTAGGCTCGATGGTTAGTGTCGCCCCCTGCCAGAACTGCGGCGGGAGAGGCCAAACGATCGCAACTCCTTGTAAGAACTGCTCTGGGCGCGGTTTGGAGCGCAAGCAAGTAAAGAAGGTTATCGCAGTGCCCGGGGGTGTAGACGATGGCACCCAAATCCGCTTGGCGGGCGAGGGCGAGCCGGGGGTGAATGGGGGACCTCCTGGAAATGTGTACGTGGTGATACACGCCAAACCCCACCGCTTTTTCCGGAGGCGGAACGATGACATCCTTCTTGAGCTAGCTATAAACATCGCTCAGGCAACTTTGGGCGCTGACATTTCTGTGCCGACGCTCGAAGGCGACGAAAACCTGACTATTCCTTCCGGAACACAACCCGGGAAGATCCTGCGATTGCGTGGAAAAGGCATCCCGCGGTTGAATCGGAGCAGCAGAGGCGATCAGCTTGTGATTCTCTCGGTTGAGATTCCACGCACGCTCGATTCGGAACAGCGCGAAATCATGGAACGCCTGGCCGAATCCCTTGGAACCGAGGTCCGACC
>JAUWFP010000087.1 GCA_030606845.1 Anaerolineales bacterium
AGTGACGGCGAAGGCGTGCCCTCCTGATCCGTCGCATAATGTGCGGAAGTACAACTCATTCGTTTGGTCAGGGAAGGCCACAGCCCTGAGAGACTCGAGGCCGGGGTTTGCAATAGGGCCGACTGGAAGGCCAGCATAGCGATATGTGTTGTAAGGTGAATCAATCTCCAGGTCATCGTAGGTCAGCGCCAGTTTCCACCAACTGCCATCCGCTTGAACGCCGAGTGCGAATTGAACGGTTGGATCGGCTTCGAGGAGCATGCCAAGTTTGAGACGATTGTGAAACACTGCGGCAATGCGAGTTCGTTCCTCGGGCAGGACGGCCTCGCGTTCAACTATTGAAGCAAGCGTCACGCCTTCGAATATAGTCAGACCCTGATTGGCAAATCCCTGGCGGATTTCCTGGTCGAGGCGTTTCTCGAAATTTGTGAGCATCGAGAAAACGAAATCTTGAGCACTTGACTCTGGATCGATTAAGTATGTGTCTGGGAAGAGGAAGCCCTCCAAAGTAGATGGAGCGGGCATCTCAAAACTATGGGTAAAAAAAGGGGGAGGAGTCGAAGTCTCTTCAAGGAATTCGCTCTCACTAAATCCAGAATTGAGATCCGATAACAATTGTGCGATTTTCTCACGCCTCCATCCTTCAGGGATAGTGATTGTATTCTGGATGGGTTGTGACGACTGAAGCGCCTCTGCGATCTCACGAATTGTCATCTCACCGCGCAGGTTGTAAAGGCCGGCATCAATTCCGCGATCTAAACCGCGATAGCGCAGATAAAAACGAAGAATATTGGGTTGGTTCAGGATACCAGCCTGGCTCAGGCGTTGAATGACGGCGCTTGCTGTTTCGCCTTCAAGCACAGTGAGGTCGATCGTTGTTCCATTCGGTCCGGCTGGCGCATCGAGAGCATCTTGGTTTAAAAGAAGATACAGCCCTAGAGCCGTCTCCTGGAGCTGGGTGAGCGAGGGGTCGGGCTCGCCAACGCTCTCCGGAACCATTGGAAGTCCGAAGACTGCTGCGCCGACAGCCCAAACGCCTACACAGATGACAACACCAAAAATAAGTAAAAAGAAAATCAGCAAACAGGACTTAATCAATTTGGGCATTGAGATATTCCTGCAGAATCACGGCCGCGGCGCGAGCGTCAAGAAGTTGATCCGCCTTGTGAATTTGGAGGGCAGCCTGGGTTGAACCGCTCTCATCCCAGGTCAGGATGGGGATGGTTGTGGTTTCGCAAAGGACTTCAACGAGGCGCAGCGCTTTCCTGGCCTGAGGTCCTGGGTTTCCTTCTGAATCATAAGGAATGCCAACCAATATCATAACTGCCTCATGTTTTTCTGCCGCAAGGATGATCTCGCGCACATCGGCAGCGCGTGATGTGTGCTCAAGCACCGACAGTGGACGAGCAATCAGCCTTGTTGGATCGCTAATGGCCAGACCATGGCGTTTGTCACCGGGGTCAACAGCGAGGATCCTGCTCACGTGCTAGCCTCCCAGGGATAGCGAACTTGAATTTGCATATCGAGGAAAGGAAAACGGCGAAGCCATGATGGGCTGATGTCCATGCTTAAGACTTCCGCAAATGTAAGATTTCCATTCAAGTCTTCAAGGGCATCCGATACTTTCTTTCCCCTGACGATTTGTCGGATTACTAAGGGGTCAACAACTGTATAAGTTCGGGCGGATATCGTTACATCAATGTTGGCTTCCTCACCAGTATCATCGTACTCAATATCAGCGATTTCGAGAAGCTTCAGTGTATCCGGCTGGATGTTCTCACCCTCGGAGAGATTATCGACCAGAAATTGGTTCACAGCAGCGTGGAGCTGAGCCGGGGAATAAACCAACCCCTCGAACTCCAATATCAAGATTAATTCAAGCGAATCGGCTGCATCTCCGGTTTCGTTGCTAAATCGCTCCTCAATGGTTTCGACAACTCGAATGCTGCCTGGAATGAGGTTCTCATCCTCCTGCGCCAAGCTCAGCAAGGCTTGATGTGCCTCATCGAACAAGCTGTCCTCCAGTTCCGAGCGAACGCGAACCAAGTCTGTTGGCGAGACGGCACTTCGAACCTGGAGCGAGCCACCCGTGAATTGGTTTAGATTAGAAACGGAAGCGGATAATCCGAGAGGCCCATCGATTGCCTTGATCGCTTCCGCGGGTACATTACCCTCAGGCCCTGGCAAAGCGGCGGCCACTTCAACAATGACCTGTGATCCTTTCTCTGGATCAAGGCTTACGCGTGCTTGAGTTACGAAGTGTGGTGCAGCTGGATCGAACGTTCGAATTGTCGTACCTGCCGGAATTGCGAGACTCTGGTCTGTTAAGTTCGTGAATATGACCTCACCACGAGCAGGTTGATCTGGTTGAGCGGCTCTTCCAGTTGTGGGTAGGCGGAGTTGGCCTTCTAGCACCGATTGGACTTGTCGAGCAGGAAGTTGAGGTGTATTTATGACAGTTTCCGACGGGACCAAATCCAATTCAATGGAGTAGGTCTTGAGAATATCCGTTGTCTCAGGATCGATTGTGATCACCGCCTGAGGGATGAGCAGTATAGCTAGGACTACCATTGCCAGGAAACCAACCGAAAAAAAAGCGATTCGGAAGGCGAGATTCATTAGAGGCGGATTTTTAGAAGCTTGCTTTGGCACCGTTTTTAGAGAAGAAGGATCTGCCGCGGGTCTGGGTTTGGTAATTTTACGTGCACCTCGAACTCGCCAGGATTTCTCAGATTGGAGCTCGAGGGATTCGAAAGTTGGTATATGCAGAGCTTCGGCATGATGCAGCACATCAGGATCGAGCGTGACAAGTCCGATCTGGGTTCCAAGTTTACGCGCGTAGCGCTGGAGCATGACCAGGTCGAAGCGTATAGAGAGCACTCTTCCACGCCCTGGCCAGACGATGATGACGCGCGGCGCCTGTGTCCAGTTTAATTTATCGCGGACGGAGTTGTAATCATCATGAGGTTCGAGATAGACAATTTGTGTTTTCACAATATTTGAAAGAGGGAGAGATGTTCAGCGAGAACTCAGGCGCTCTTGGAGCCAGGTTTTTACTGCCCCCAACGCCTCTTCCACTCGAGCAGGATCCTTGCCGCCGGCTTGCGCGAGCGACGGCTTACCGCCTCCTCCTCCACCGATAATTTTAGCGATGTATTTTACTAACTCGCCTGCATGGAAATCGCGCTCTACAAGATCTGGGCTAATTGCAGCGACGATTAAAGGTTTGTCATCGCTGACCGACGCGAGAACCACCACGCAATTGGGATGATTGGCACGGAAACGGTCCGCAAGATCGCGCAAGATCTCTGGATCTGCTTCTGGTATTTGACCTGTCAGAAGTGAGATTCCACTCACATCTTCCGGGGTGAGTTGATCTAATGCCGCGAAGGCAGACTGTTTCCGAACGCTGATGATTTTGCTGAATAAAAGGTCTCGTTCTTCAATTAATTGTTCGACTCGTTGTTCGACCGCATCGGGCGTTCCACCTAGTTCACCAGCCAGGCGCTGCAGGCTGGCACGCTGTGTGCGAATCATTCGCAACGCCTCCCGACCTGTGAAGGCTTCTATTCGCCGAATCCCGGCAGCAACGCTACCCTCGCTGATAATAAGAAAAGGTCCGATGATCCCTGTCTCGTTTACATGAGTGCCGGCACAGAGCTCAAACGAGATGCGATTATCCATGCCGATACTCACCGAGCGGACAGTATCGCCGTAGGTTTCACCGAAGAGCGCCATCGCACCCTCCTCGATGGCCTCGTCTTGGGGTTGGTGGATGATCGTGAGTGTATGATTTTCGAGGATTGCCTCGTTAACCCAATCTTCGACTTTTCCGATTTCCTCGGGCGTCATCGCTTGTGGGTGGGTGAAATCAAAACGGAGTCGATCGGGAGCGACGAGAGAACCGGCTTGCCGTACGTGTTCACCAAGGATTTTTCGAAGAGAGGCATGCAGTAAGTGCGTCGCAGTATGGTTGCGCATGATATCCAGACGCCGTTGTTTGTCGAGGTGAGCTTTCGCGGGAACTCCGAGTTTGAGCTTACCCGTGATGACTTCACCGAAGTGGATGATGAGACCATCAACTGGCTGCCGAGTATCTGTAATGCGCATCCCCCAGTTATCCCCATTTGTAGGTTGAAGGAAGCCTGTGTCAGATACCTGGCCTCCAGCTTCCACGTAGAAGGGGGTACTGGGCAAGATAACGCCGACGACTTCACCTAGAGAGGCTGATTTGACCATTTGACCGCTTTTAATAATCGCAAGGACATCGCCCTCGGAGGAAAAGCTGGAATAGGGGTCGTATTTAACGCCGCTCTCACTAAGTTGTCCCTCTTCCTGAAGAAGAGCGAGAAGCTGCCGATAGAATTCGACGCCTTCATCAACCAAGTCACCGAGTGTGTCTTCTGCGCTTGAGGCGATGCGGTGGGTTTCCATCGCCTTCCTGAAACCTTCTTCCTCTACGTCAAGATTGCTCTCCCGGGCGATGTCACGCGTGATTTCGAAGGGGAGGCCATACGTCGCGTATAGATTGAAAGCTTGATCGCCGGAGATGAACTTTTTCTTTGAGTCAAGCGTTACTTGCACAATATCTGAAAGGTAATTGATGCCGGTATCTATCGTGTGCTGGAAGCGGCGTTCTTCATCGGTCACGGTTTGAAGTATCGCCTTGCGGTTGCGGACTAATTCTGGATACGCGTCGCCATAGTGCTCGATGACCGTTTCGGCTACCTTTGAAAGGAATGGCTCATCTAGGCCGATCATCGAACCGAAGCGGCTTGCTCGACGGATGATCATCCGGCAAACGTAATTTCGTCCGATATTTCCAGGAACCACTCCGTCAGCGATGAGAAATGTTGCCGCGCGCGAATGGTCGGCGATGACGCGGTAGGGAGTGAAGTGGGTCTCACGATCAGCTTTAGTGTGGCCAGCGAGTTTTTGGACCGTATCCATCAAGGGTGTGAATAAATCGGTTCGGTAGTTGGAGTCCACATCCTGGATCACGGCGACGACCCGGTCGAAACCTAAGCCGGTATCCACATGTTTTGCAGGAAGTGGTTGTATATCGGTCGGGCTTGATCGGTTGTACTGGATAAAGACAAGATTCCAGAGCTCGATGAAGCGTTGACAGTCGCCATTTACCTGGCAGACATGGTCTGGGTCGTCTGCCTTATCGCAGTATTTCTGCCCACGGTCCAAAAAGATCTCGCTATCCGGTCCAACCGGGCCCGTATCCGCCATCTCCCAAAAATTCTCTTCACGACCGAAGAAGAGTAGGTGATCTGGGTTAAAACCTGGCTGTTGGCGCCAGAATTCGGCGGCTTCATCATCGCGCGGAATCTCGCCCAGTTCGTCCTCGAAGCAAGTTGCCCAGAGCTTATCGCCCGGGAGACCCCATTCAACGGTCAGGAGTTCCCAAGCCCATTCGATCGCTTCCTTTTTGTAATAATCTCCAAAAGACCAATTTCCAAGCATTTCAAAGAATGTATGGTGGGTGTCATCCCGGCCAACATCGTCCAGATCATTGTGTTTTCCGGCAACACGCATGCATTTCTGGGAGTCGGCGACGCGGCTGTAAGGGCGCTTCCCTGTTCCCAGGAAGACATCTTTAAACTGAACCATTCCCGAATTGGTGAAGAGGAGCGTTTGGTCGCCGCCGGGGACGAGTGACATCGAGGGCACAATCGTATGACCACGCGCCTCGAAGAAGTCGAGGAACGATTGCCGGATCTCTGCGCTGGTCATGCCGCTTGTTTTCCCCTTGTTGCCCTTCTTGCCTGCCATTAAACCTCCGCTTCAAAAAAGGATTATACGCTACCTGATAATGCCCTTCAACCAAGGATTGAAAAGAACATCCAAGAACCTGACACAAATCATACCTGGATTCTAGGAAGGATGGATATATCTTGACCGAAGTCCGCGGCTTGCGTTATACTTTTCTTTACTACGGGGGTGTAGTGTAGCGGCTTAACACGCTGCCCTGTCAAGGCAGAGATCGCGGGTTCGAATCCCGTCATCCCCGCTAGCCGCCTGGATTATTCCAGGCGGCTTTTATTATGGGTATCCTCGCAATTGTGCGCGTAGATAACTTAATCACCTGTGAGCCTCCTGGCCTTCTCGATACGACATAGGCGAGGCCGATTCCTCCTCCGTGTCATTCCGAGGAACGGAGGGATCCGAAGTGATCGAAGTGACGAGAAATCCCTGGGACGAAACAAGGCAGCATGCATGCACATAAGGAAAGGAATCCCTTCTTATCCAGAGGTGGAGCTAGCAAGAGTGAGATCACAGGGATTTCTCGCTGCGCTCGAAATGACAATAATTGACGCAGAATTCTTCAAGTCATTGTCGTAGCGAGGAAACCACTGCTGGATTTTAGTTTTGTTGGAATGGGTCCAGTTCTTGTTCGAGTTGGCGGCGGAATTGTTCGGTATAGAGCTTGTAGTAATGTCCTTTCGCTTCCAGCAATTCAGCGTGCGTGCCCATCTCAAGAATCTTACCGTTTTCGATCACAAGAATGCGGTCGGCGCGTTTGATGGTGGAGAGGCGATGAGCGATGATGAAGCTGGTTCTTTCATCCGTGAGTGCGGCCATGCCCTGCTGGATGAGTGCTTCAGTGAGTGTGTCGACAGAGCTAGTCGCTTCGTCCATGATGAAGATCTCAGGATTGGCGAGTAAGGCTCTGGCTAGGCTGATGAGCTGCTTTTGTCCAACAGACAGCAAGATGCCGCCTTCGCCGACTTCGGTATCGTAGCCTTTCTCCAACTTGGTAATAAAGTCGTGTGCGCCAGCGATTTCTGACGCATTCTGTATCTCCTCAGCACTGGCATCTAATCGCCCGTAGCGCAAGTTTTCACGAACAGTTCCAGAGAAGAGGTGAGGGGTTTGCAGCACCATGCCGATGCGGGAGTGAATGGCGTGAAGAGAGAAATCTGTGTAATCCTGGCCGCCGATCGTGATTCTTCCTTTGCTAGGTTCGTAGAAACGGCTGACGAGATTTACGATTGTGCTCTTACCGCCGCCCGTTGGACCAACAAGGGCGATGGTCTCCCCTCTGCGAACATTGAGGTTGAAATCCTCAAGGACGAGAGTTTCTTTTTCATAGAAGAAATCAACGTCCTCGAAGGAGATATCCCCCTGGATACTACCGGGATCGAACGCGTCCGGTTTGTCTTGCACTTCTGGTGTAGAGTCGGTGAGTGAAAAGACGCGCTCGGCGGAAGCGATCGCGTGCTGCATTTCTGCGTAAACCCGGGCCAAGTCTTGAATCGGCCACATCATGAAGGTGATGTAGGAGATAAACGCCTGTATACCTCCGATTGTGATTCCGGCTAGCGGCACTTGAAGGCCGCCGTACCAGGCGATCGCTCCGATGGCAAGCGCACTTACGAATTGAACAGTGGGAAGGAACAAAGCCGAGAGCCAGGCGGCGCGATAACTTGCGTTGTACATCTCGGTTGTGAGATCACTGAATTCGTCAAGACTCTTCACTTCACGGTTGAGCGCCTTGATCACGCGAACACCTGCAATTTGCTCATTGTAGGCGCCGGTTATCTTGGAGTTTATTTTGCGGACAAGACGAAATTGGAGAAGAATCTTTTTCTTGAACTGCGCTGCGATAATGATGAGGATGGGGATCATCATGAGGACGATCAAGGCCAATTGCCAATTGATTACTAACATGAAGTAGACTGCTGTACCGATATTCAGCAATCCCCAGGTTACATCCAACAAGCCCCATGTGACCAGCTGCGCGATCCGCTCAGAATCCGATGTCACCCGTGACATAATC
The DNA here is from genome assembly GCA_030606845.1 of Anaerolineales bacterium. Taxonomy (GTDB): domain Bacteria; phylum Chloroflexota; class Anaerolineae; order Anaerolineales; family E44-bin32; genus E44-bin32. The sequence goes on from JAUWFP010000087.1 coordinate 7,790, forward strand.
CATCCTACGGGTGTCCGATCGAAGTACGAGAGCGAGAGGTCCTGAAGGTGGTTGAATGTGTTCTTGCGGAGGTCGTATTGGACCCGCTCACCAAGTACCCCGGCAAGATAAATGAACCCAAAAACGTTAACAACCTGCACGATGGTGAGCAAGGCATAGGTCCGAATGATCTGAAATAGTGCGACGCGATCACCAGCGAGGATGCCATCATCGATGATCTGTTTACCGAGGAATGTGAAGTAGGCATCGAGAGCCGAAACGACC
>JAUWFP010000006.1 GCA_030606845.1 Anaerolineales bacterium
ATGGCCGCGCGCATATTGGATCTGGCGGGCATCGTCGTAAATCGAAATACCATACCGGGCGACAGATCTGCGCTTGACCCTTCCGGAGTCCGCATGGGCACATCCTGGATCACCCAACGCGGATTTACAGAAAAGGAAACGATCACACTCGCGGACATCATCGCCGACGTTTTGATGGCAACAACACCCTATGAATTGAAATCACGTAAACGTCGAAATAGACGGGCGAAGGTAGATTTCAAGACCATGGAAGAGGCAAAGCTGCGCGTGAGCGAGTTGGCTGAGTCGGCGGGTATAGACTTCGATCCAACTGTCCATGGATATCCACACTTCTATTACATGGGCGATGAACCGCCAGGGAAGGGTCCAAGAGCGGCCTTTGACATTGGCGGCGATCGCGTCCGCCAATTCTTGAATACAGCATTGAGCAGTGATGTCGAGGCGCTGGATCCCGAGCAAAGCCAGGCTACACGAATAAGCACACCGCAGGGTGAAATAGAGAGTACCCTCACCTGTAAGTCCCCCTATGAATTCCAGCTAAGCGTGAAATCAAGCGAAGCAAATCTTGCTGCCGCCTGGCTGCGAGCTTTATCGGATGGTTTTGTCAGCATAAAGGATGATGATCTCCTGGCGAAGCCCCCGGGACCGGCGTGGGTTCGGGAGTCAAACGAGCCGCCTGCGAAATCCGTCAAGGGGGATCCGGCAGCTAATGAAAAGCCATTCTATATCGGTATTTCTGAGGGATCAGGTGAACCTTTACCGGAATTTAATTGGCAGGAACCAGAGGCGCAGGCCGAATCCAAACGGACGACACTCCATGCGATCCATCAGGAGTTGGGCGCGAAGATGGCGCCGTTTGCCGGGTGGGATATGCCCTTGTGGTACTCAAGCGTTAGAGAGGAACATCAAGCTGTCCGCACCGCTGCCGGCTTGTTCGATGTATCTCACATGGGAATCTACCAGGCAGAAGGACCTGATGCTGCGGTGTTCTTAGACAGCGTCTGTGGAAACGACATCGGCTATCTCAAGATCGGCGAATCGGTCTATACACATTTCCTGGACCCGGACGCAAACGTAATCGACGATCTGATTGTTTATCGGCGCGGAGAGGAAGAATACCTTCTTGTGGTGAATGCGTCGAACGACGATAAGGATTGGGCGCATCTGTGTGCGGTCCGTGATGGTGAAGTGCTCGTCGATAATAAACGTCCATGGGCGAGAGCGTTTGGACGTAATGTTGTGCTCCGCAACCTGCACGATCCGGCGGAGGGGAAGGACATGCTGGTAGATATCGCCTTACAAGGACCTTTGTCGCGTGACATCCTCCTAGCCCTGAAATGTGACGATGCCACTTGCAAACGAATCCAGAAACTGGATCGCGCCGAGCTTTGTGAAGCCACGCTCGGAGGTGTCGATCTGGTTGTCTCCCGAACGGGTTATACCGGCGAAAAAATGTCCTTCGAGTTGTTTGTGCACCCCTACAAAGCGACAGTCCTATGGAAAGCCCTGCTGGATATTGGGGAACCGATGGGGCTCAAACCGATCGGATTAGGGGCGAGAGATTCATTGCGCATCGAAGCCGGGCTGCCCTTATACGGGCACGAGATGGGCGGTGAGTTAGCTCTGGGTGTGGGAGAAGCAGGATTCCGCAGCTATGTGAAGACGTATAAACCATGGTTCATTGGACGAGAGAGTTTCCTGGAACGAGAAGCTGAGCGTGACAGTGTTGTGGTGCGCTTCCGATGTGATGTGAAGGGGATCCCCATGGTCCACCTCGGTGATCCTGTGTTGGATAAGCGAGGTCTCACCATCGGCGTAGTTACGAGCTGTGCTGCGGATCGGATGAATTATCTGACCGGACAGGCATACATCTACAAGAAGTACGCAGAAGAAGGGACGCCCTTCTTCATCTTCCAGGGTACGCCGATGAAGGCAGACGGTGAAACCAGACCGGATTTAAAGCCCGGGGATCGGATCTTCATCCCCACCGCGGCAACCGTCCTGCGGAGATTCCCAAAGCTGTAGGTGATCAACCTCCTGAACGTGTAGGGGCCGACCCGTGTGTCGGCCCGGTTTCTGCCTGTTTCCTATACTGGTAAGGGCGAGCCGGCGGCTCGCCCTTTAATGTCATTTCGAGTGAGCCGTGCAGCGGGGAGGGAATGAAATTACGCGGGAACTTGTCATGCTGAACCCATTCGGCTTCGCCCCCGACAAAACCGGGGGCTTCGCTCAGGCTAAACTCCTTGAAGCAATCTAATCCATTCTAGCGCGGAGATTGCCACGTCGCCCTGACGGGCTTCTCGCAATGACATATGCAGGAAGGGTTCTGCGCTACTCATTGTCATTTCGAGTGAGCCGTGAAACGGCGACCGAGAAATCCCTGGGATGATTCTCTTACGAGCCCTTCTATAGATCTAGAACCACTCACTTCGCGCTCCCGGAACACATTATTTAGCGAATCCCTTCAGGGATTTCTCACCCCCTCTGGGGGTTCGAAATGACAAATACGGGAATTCGGATTTCTCGCGGCCCGTCTTTATTGCAGGGGGTCCGTGGAAAAATGTTATCCCTATGCGACGATGCCCTCCCATAGATGTCATGCTGAACGAAGTGAAGCATCTCGTTCTTTGGAACGAATGGTTCTCCATGCGATAAACGAGATTCTTCGCTTCCTGCGGTCGCTCAGAATGACATTGGCCAGAGACATGTCATTTCGAGCGGAGCGAGAAATCCCTATGCTGTGACTTGGGAGAGCTCTGGTCGTTTGGTAAATAGCTTCCGCACTCCACAAAAGCCACCGACTCGGAATCTCACTCAAGTGGGCTGTGACTTGTGAGATCGATCCTGTAGATCCTGACTTCTTCGTTCTCGAATGCGAGGTGTAGTTCAGTCAAAGATTGAAGCTGAAGATCCCCGTTTTCTTCCCTTTCGAAGGGTCCATGGATAATCCAGGAGCATCCACAAGTCTCCAGAAACGCTCGCCGTTCCTCGGTGGACATCCCTTCTTTACTATAGAACCGGTTAACCGTATCGGTTTTCTGATCGTAATAAAGGGTCTCCATCGGGTGCCCAATATACACCCTCAAACCCGTCCTGCCGGGAACGATCAGGCCCGTTCGAGGTGAGCTGAGCACAGCCTGGTCGATGTCCGCATGCTCTCCAAGCCAGTCCACGGCCTCAATCACTGGCGCGGGATCGTATAGTTCACTTGGTAAATTGTTAACATACGCGCTCCCGGCCGCGATTAAATACATACTCGACGGCAAAGCCAAACCCACCAGCAGCGGAAAAATCCACTTCCGCAAAGACGATCCCATTTGCTCTGTTTGATCGTCAGGTATTTGCCGAAAGAGGCTGCGAACGCCCATGACCGCAAGCAAACCCAAGGGGATGGTTAGATGGGCAGTAAAGCGTCGCTGAAGCAGCGTTGGTAAATATACAAGCCCAAACACGCCTACAACCCACGTTGCGGCCATTATGCCAAGGCGATCGCGTTCAATCCAAACATGCCTTATTCCCAGCACCGCCAGTGGTCCAAGCACGCCTAACCCAAGCAGATAATACACAGGAGGAGGTGACAACAGGACCATTTGTAGGCGGAATTGCTCCCAATATTGATCTGAGGAGAAGGCCAACTCATTGTAGATGAGTAGAGGGAGCTGGATCATCAAGAGCAACAAACCGGAGATCACGATGCCCCGGTCTAGTCTGCGATTAGCGCGCCAATGACCCAGGGCAACCCCTGCCACTGCCAGGTCTGCAATGATGATCGAGAAAGGGTGAAAAGCAATCAACACAAGGCTGGCCGTAGCAGCCTGGATCCAATGAACCAACCGCCGGTCGGTTAGGAAATGGTCAAATGCCATGATTATGATTAGGATCAGTATGATAACCGCCGAAAAATGGGGAAACGTCACCAGGCTAAAGAATTCATATAAGTCGATGAGCCAGAAGTCGATCGGCGAGATTTGTGCTGTCGGCTGCCAATTGAATACCAACATTATCCAACCGAATCCGGAAGCGGTGGCTGCCAGCAGAAAGCTTGCTCTCCGTGCAGGGATATCGGGAAAAACAGCAGTTAGAAATCGAAAGATCATTACCAGCGCTAAAAGACCAAATAACAAGCGGGAAGCGTGGTAGGCGAAGGTTGGCTCCAATCTCATTGCGCCAGCCAGTCGTCCGAGGAGCAAATAAAATCCTTTTACCGCTTTCTCTGACCCTTGCTCGGTAGAAAACATAAACCTGTACGTCAGATGCCCCTGCACACCCTGCACCATCGTCGCCTTGTGGACCTCAAAATCCTGTCGATCATAAACCACGCCTGCAAAGTTCTGAGCAGGGGTTTGAGCAAGATACCCGACGTATATCGGAATGAATGTAAGCCCAAGGATTACCGAAGCTGTAACGAAGAACCAGCGCCAATCATCGAATTGGACGGCGTTTTGTATTGCCCTCTTTATCATCCCAAGCTTGTGTCTCGATTGACGTTTGGTGGTCTTTTCGGTCTGCATTGTGGGATCCAGGCGACTGTGCTGGCAGGCTCGAAATTGATCGTGATATCCAGACGTTTCGCTTCGAGCGTGAAAGGGTCTTTGGAGACCTCCCATAAAGATGATAGACCCAGCGCTGCTTCCAATGTGGAGTAATTCATGATTGAAGACGGAAGCAGAGCTTCCGCACTTCACAAAATATATCGGCTCAGAAACTCATTCAAGACTGTGAATGACCAGCCCGCTGCGTAATTTTGGCTCAAACCAGGTGGTTTTCGGAGGCATGATGTTCCCGGTATCGGCGATGCTGATTAATTGCTGCATGGATACCGGATAAAGGGCGAAAGCCACCACCATCTCTCCGCTATCTACCCTTCTTTGTAGTTCTCCCAACCCCCTCATGCCGCCGACAAAGTCGATATGTTTCGAGGTTCTCAGGTCTATGATATTGAGAATGGGTTCCAACACTGATTTTGAGAGTATCGTGACATCTAAAACGCCGATGGGATCATTGTCGTCATACGAGCCTTCGTTGGCGATTAACTCATACCACTTTCCCTGCAGGTACATGCCGAAGGTATGAAGTCTTTCCGGCTTGAAGGGCTTGTCCCCCTTCTCTTTTACTGCAAACACCTCACTGAGCCGCCCCAGGAATTCCTCGGGGGTCAGGTCATTCAGGTCCGTCACCACCCGGTTGTAATCCAGGATGCGCAGTTGATTGTCCGGAAAGTGCACTGCCAGGAAGTAGTTGTATTCCTCGTCCCCGGTGTGATTTGGGTTGTCCTTCTTCTTCTCATTACCCACCAGCGCGGCTGCTGCCGTGCGATGGTGGCCGTCGGCAACGTAGGTTGCTGGAAGTTCGTTAAACAACTCGATCAAACGCTGAATCTTTTGTTTGTCGTCTATCACCCAGAAATGGTGGCCGATATTGTCAGCGCTTGTGAAATCATATTCCGGGTCCTGTTTCTCCACGATCTCCTTGATGATTTCGTCAATATCGGGAACGGCGGGGTATGCAAAAAAGACGGGCTCTATGTTCGCATTTGTGATACGAACGTGCTTCATTCGATCTTCTTCCTTGTCGGGGCGCGTTAATTCGTGTTTCTTGATGATCCCGTTCATGTAGTCATCTACACCTGCACAGCCGACCAAACCGTATTGCCTGCGGCCATCCATGGTTTGCGCGTAGATGTATAGGTGCTCTTCACCGTCCTGCTCTAAGTACCCTTTCTCTCTAAACGACGCGAAGTTCTCCTTCGCCTTGTCATAAACCGCCTGGATATGTATGTCGGTTCCCGGTTCGAAGTCGATTTCGGGTTTCGTGATGTGCAGCAGCGAATGAGGATTTGCTTCCTCCCTGGCTTCTTCAGAGTTCAGCACGTCATACGGGCGGCACGCCAGTTTCTCCACAATGTTCGCCGGCGGGCGTAATCCACGGAAAGCTTTCAATATCGCCATAGCTCTAATCCCTCACTGATGATCTAAGTATCGTAACGTTTCATAATCTTAACGGCATTGTTATTCTGATGCACACTTCGACAGGCTCCCCACTCCCTTCCGTCGGGGACTTCGTCCCCGATAAAACCGGGGACTCGCAGGATAAACTCCGCGACGAAGAACATCGCCCTACCATAGTGACCGTAAAGGGTAAAACCGAGATACTTCGCTCCCAGAGCCTGTCCTGAGCGGAGCTGAAGGAATCGCTCAGAATGATAAACCGGTTTCGTGATGAACGGCAGAGTAAGGCTCGCGGAATTTGAAATACGGCAGCGCGCCGTCTGCTCCATTCTGATGTTAGGCGGAAAATCTTCTGAAATGTGAACCTGAACATCTTCAAGACCATTCGGTTGGTTTTGGAACAGAAAAACCATCTCCAATTACTGGATCAGAGAACTGGAACTGGCGCAGTCTCTTCCACTTTGTTCGATATGTGGTATCGGCAACTGTGATTAAATCCTTGGATACTCGGAATGGTGGAAAAACAACGTGCAGGGTAATTCCCTCCCCTAAGGTCCGTATCCAATTCAATGTTGGAACCTGGTCAGAATCGCCTGTTACTAAGACAAGTGCATCATGACCCTTAGATAACGCATCAGAGTACATATGTAACGCCATTAGTACGTTGGTTTGCTTCTCGGAGAATCCTGATCCAATCGGAATATGTTTTCCCTGGATGACAGTCAAATGATCAAGAGTGCTGAGGGCTTTTAAGTATGCTTCTTGCCTATACTGTTTATGGGGATTTCCTCTAATCGGTGCTGTGAAGTACTTGATTTCCTCGAGATGATGACCCTTCGGGAGGAAAGAGAGGATGAAATCATCGAGCTTTAACCAGAGATATTTTCGGAGAGGACGACTGGATGGATCGCCAGGTATTTTATATCGCTTATCCATTAGGCCACTATAGAGATTAAACCCATCAATGTATGCAATTGTCCTCATTTTTCCTCATTGAATATCAGTCAGACCTATTGTATAATCAATTTACGTCCCCGTAGTCTAGCGACTACGGCCGCAACCACTCCCACGGGGTGGTTGCTTTATTTAATCGAGCATCTGCCTAACTGAGTAGCTAATACCTTTGTTTCTTTCATTCCCAAGGCTCGAGAAAACGAGGGTTCCCCTGATGCAACCAAATAGGACGGCTAATTTCCAGTTATAAACTATGTTGCCGGATTATTCATTTACCTGGAAGGTCTTATCGCCGTTCTCCAGGAAATCCCTTATTTGCGTCATCGCGGCAGCGCCGGCATTGATATTCGCCTCGGCAGTCTGGGCGCCCATCTTCTTCGGCGTGAAGAAAAATCTTCCAGGGAATTTTTCTGCAATTTCGTCTTTGCAATCGGGAGCGATATCGGAAATATAGGAAAAGTCTTCCCGATCTGCAAACATTCTCAATAGGTCGTCTTCGTGGACGACTTCTTTGCGGGCGGTGTTGACCAAAACAGCAGGTTCGGGCATTTTGGTCAGGAGTTCATAATTGATGGAGGCTCTTGTTTCGTCGGTTACCGGGATATTTAAGGAGACAAAGTTGCAGGTGCTGTAGAGTTCTTCCACGGATTCGATGCAGACAACATCGTCGCCTTCAATAACATCTTTGGGGATGAAGGGGTCGAAAGCGAAAACGTCCATCCCGAAGCCTTTGGCAATACCGGCAATCAATTTACCTACGTTGCCGTACGCATGCAGGCCAAGTTTTTTACCTTTCAACTCTGTGCCCGCTTTACCGTTAAAGCCATTCCTCGCCAAATAAACCATCATTCCCAGCGCAAGCTCGGCGACGGCGGTTGAGTTCTGGCCCGGCGTATTCATGGCCACGACACCTTTTTCTGTCGCTGCTTCAAGGTCGATATTGTCATAGCCCGCGCCAGCGCGAACGATGATCTTGAGATTCTTCGCCGCTTCGATGACTTCTCGGGTGGCCTTATCGCTCCTTATGATCAGAGCGTCCGCATCGGCGACGGCGTTGATAAACTCTCCCTGATCTGCATACTTCTCAAGAAGAACGAATTCGTAGCCGGCATCAGTGGCAATCTTCTCGATTTTTTCAACGGCCTCAGGAATGAATGGTTTTACGGTTGCAACCAGAATTTTCGTCATGTCAGTATCCTTTTAATCTTGATACGAAAACCAGGGAGCATCCTCCCTGGCTTTCGCGTTGTGCTAATGCTCTGCTTCGAATTCCTGCATGCAATCCACCAAGGCCTGCACGCTCTCGATGGGTAAGGCGTTGTAGCAGGAAGCGCGGAACCCGCCCACAGACCGATGACCCTTAATGCCGATCATGCCTTTGCCGGCAGCGAACTCCAGGAATGCGCCTTCGAGGTCTTTGTACTCCTCGTTCATAACGAAGCATATATTCATCCTCGAACGATCTTCTTTCGCGACCGTGCCCACAAATAATTTGTTGCGATCGATTTCGTGGTAGAGGAGATCGGCTTTTTCGTTCTTGATTTTCTCAATTGCCGGCATGCCGCCCTGGTCCTTCAACCAGATCAGCGTTTGGTGAGCGCTGAACACAGCCATGACCGGAGGCGTGTTGAACATCGACCCTTTAGCGATGTGGGTTCGATAGTCGAGCATCGTTGGAATGTCTCGGGCTACGTTTCCGAGAATGCCTTCCTTGATGATCACGATTGTCGCCCCTGCTGGTCCCAGGTTCTTCTGATCCCCGGCGTAGATGATTCCGTATTTGGAGACATCGATCGGGCGGCTGAAAATATCGGAGGACATGTCCGCTATAAGGGGCATCGCCACATCCAGATCTTCTAGGATCTCGGTCCCTTTGATGGTGTTGTTCGTGGTGATGTGAAAATAATCTGCATCCGCAGGGATATCGTAACCCTTGGGAATGTAGCTGAAATCCTTGTCGGCAGACGAGGCGACCTCGACCATCTCTCCGAATAGCTTGGCTTCTTTCATGGCCTTCGTGGCCCAGGTCCCTGTGTTCAGGTATGCAGATTTCGCCTTCATGAGGTTGTAAGGGACCATGAGAAACTGTGTGCTCGCGCCACCCCCCAGGAACAGCACCGAGTAGCCATCCGGGATTTGGAGCAGTTCTTTGATCAGCGCTTGGGCTTCATCCATCACCGCCTGAAACTCTGTGCTGCGGTGGGATATCTCCATGATGGAGAGACCGGTTCCGGCGAAGTCCTTAAGCGCTTCAATTGTTTTATCGATGGTGAATTGAGGCATGATCGACGGGCCGGCGTAGAAATTATGTTTCTTTTTCATGTTCTTATCCTCTTTTGATCTTGGAACAGCAGCGGATAGGAGAAAAAACTGAAGATCGATTCAGTGTTTTCTTGAGTGCGATCTCGCAGCAACTCCTTATCGATATGGGATGGTCAGTACTATTATAGTAAAGATATGATAAACATAGTGTGAGTGTTTAGTGTTATTTGGCATATTAAATCAGCCTAAGTGCAACTTGGAGTGGTGGGTGACTTCGTATTATTGTACATATGAGCCTAAAGGTTATCTTCCCTATGTTAATGGTTCACCCTCGTACGAAGCCGTATCAATGCGAATATTCCTCGGTGAGCAAGAGTCAAGATGAAAGTGTCCTTCATGTGCTAAAGGAGCTGCTCTAGTGTTCTATCCCTACTTCAACACCGCGCTCGAAGACCTTGATCCGGATGTTCATCAACTCATTCAATTAGAAGCCGAGAGGCAGCGGAGGAGGATCATCCTCATACCCAGCGAGAGCGCTTCTCCTGTGGCAGTTCGCGAAGCCTTAGGATCGACCTTTCAGAATATTTACGCGGAAGGGTACCCGACTGAAGATACGCGCTGGATGAGTGAAGGTGAAATTCTGGATTACCGCACCCGGCTGGCATTTTATCGCCGCTACTCCGATCCACGTTATTACAAAGGGGTCGAATACGCCGATACGGTTGAAGCCCTCGCTCGCCGACGCTGCGCAGAGGCCTTTGCCACGGGGGATATTTCTGCCGACGACATCTACGTCAACGTACAGGCACTGTCGGGCGCTCCAGCGAATAACGCCGTATTTCAAGCGCTGCTGAATCCCGGGGACACCGTGTTGAGCATGGACCTGCTTCACGGAGGGCATCTCTCGCATGGATCGCCAGCCAACCGTTCGGGAAAATACTTCAATATCGTGCCATACACAATCAACCCGGAGACGGGGCAGATTGATTATGAGGCGATAGAGAAGTTAGCGCTGGAACACCACCCTAAGCTGATCATCGGCGGCTTTTCCTCCTACCCATGGACAGTGGATTGGGAGAAATTCCGATCGATCGCCGATCTCGTAGGGGCGTATTTGCTGGCCGACATCGCCCATGTTGCCGGGCTGGTGATCGCCGGCGAATATCCCTCACCTCTCGGGCATGCTCATGTGATTACCTCGACGACGCATAAATCGCTCTATGGCCCACGCGGGGCGATCATCATGACCACTGACTCCGAACTCTCATCCAAGATCGACATGGCCGTTTTTCCGGGCGAGCAAGGCGGCCCGCACGTCAACGTCTACGCAGCGATGTGCCTGATCTTCAAATACGCCCAGTCTGACGAATTCAATAAGTTACAGCATCAAGTGGTGAAGAACTGCGCCAAACTTGCCGACCATCTGCAATCGCGAGGATTCGAGATCGCCTACGGCGGCACAAACACCCACCTGATGAACCTGGATTGCAAATCCGTGGTGGGGCCCGACGGGACCCCGCTGTCCGGTGACCAAGCGGCCCGGATCCTGGATTTGGTGGGTATCGTCGTCAATCGAAATACCTTGCCTGGGGACGCGACCGCGTACGATGCCTCCGGCATCCGCATGGGCGCCCCATGGATTAGTGAGATCGGCTTCAAAGAAAAACAGGTGACCGAACTGGCGGACATCATCGCCGATGTCCTCCAGACCACCGTCCCTTGCCGTTTCAAGTGCCGGGATGAAAGCGATATCCGCGGCAAGGTGGATTTCAAGGTGATGGAAGAGGCTAAACTGCGCGTGATTGGTCTGCTCGAGTCGCTTGGAATTAAAGCTGAAGCGGACGATGCAGGGTATCCCCACTACTACACGATCAACGACCCGCCAGTGAACGAGGGTGAGCGGATCGTCTATGACATTGTCGGGGAGCGTGCGCGGCCATTCCTGACCTTCGCGCTGACTAGCGATCTAGAGGATCTCAAGCCCGGGGACAGCCAGGCTACTCGCCTGATCACCCCCGAAGGTGAAGTCGACGGGTCCTTGACCTGCGTGTCAACTGCGGAATATCGCCTCACGGTCCCAAGAGCGAAGGCGAGTTTATCGGCGGCGTGGCTCAGGGCGCTCTCGGATGGTTATGTCCGCATCGATGAGGATGTTCTCAGGAAACCGATCGGCCCGGTGTGGGTGCAGGAATCCAAGGCTGAGCCGTCTCCCATCGCTGAGGGCGATCCCCTCGGCAAGTCCAAACCGTACTTCATCGGCATCGATCAGGTGGATATGGAGGCTGGAGATGCGCTTCCGGCGTTCACCTGGGAGGAGCCCGAGCAAGAGCAGCCGAAGCTCACAGCGCTCAACACCACGCATCGTGAGATGGGCGCGAAGATGGTCGTCTTCGCCGGGTGGGATATGCCCGTTTGGTATTCGTCGGTTCTCGAAGAGCATCTCGCTGTGCGCCAGGCTGCCGGGCTTTTCGATGTCTCCCACATGGGCGTTTACCAGGCGGAGGGTACGGACGCAGCCATCTTTTTGAACAGCGTCTGCCCGAACGATATCTGCGGCAACGATGTTTACCGCTTGAAAGTCGGCAGCTCGCTGTATACCCAGCTCCTTGATGCAGATGCCAATGTGATTGATGACCTCATCATCTACCGCAGAGAACCAGAGAAGTATCTGATGGTGGTGAACGCATCCAACGATGATAAGGATTGGGCCTGGCTGAACGCAGTTCGCGAGGGCAAAGTGAGGGTCGACCGGGTGCGCCCGTGGGCGAAGGTTTTCGGCCGGGGTGTGACCCTGCGCAACCTGCGCGACCCAAAGGAGGGGGAAGATATGCGCGTGGACATCGCCCTTCAGGGCCCGCGCTCACGTGAGATCCTACTCTCTCTGGATTGCGACGATGCTGCCCGCAAGCGAATTCTAAAACTCGAGCGCACAGAGCTATGCGAGGTCGTAATTGGAGGGTTCGATTTGGTCGTCTCGCGCACGGGCTATACCGGCGAGGAGATGGCTTTCGAGCTTTTCATACACCCCGAGAAATCTGTCGCACTTTGGAGAGCCTTGCTGGACGTTGGTGAACCTTTAGGGCTGAAACCGGTTGGCTTGGGGGCGCGCGACTCGCTGCGCACCGAGGCCGGACTGCCGCTTTATGGAAACGAAATGGGCGGGATGATGAATCTGACGGTCGGTGAAGCCGGTTTCCGTACCTTTGTGAAGGGCTACAAACCGTGGTTCATCGGCAGGGATGCGTTTCTGGAGCGTGATGAGGCTCGCCAATCTGAAGTCGTCCGTTTTCGCTTCAATGATAAAAGCGTGCGCATGGCCCATCTGGGTGACCCGGTCGTCGATAAACGCGGCAGGACGATCGGCGTGGTCACCAGCTGTGCCGTGGACAGCGACGGGTTCCTGACGGGGCAGGCTTACCTGGGTCTCAAGTGTTCGAAAGTAGGCACACCGATTTGCATCTTCCAGAGCGCCACGGGGGCAGCGAGCAAAGCCCCCGCGGATTTAATCGTCGGCGACAAGGTTCCGATCCCCACCCCGGCTACTGTTGTCACCCGCTTCCCGGGGTAGGTCGAGACCATTGTAGGGGCACGGCATTGCCGTGCCCCTTGGCTTCCCATGTTAAACGCCCAGAGCCCCAGCCAATTGACTGGGGCTCCGGACCTTGGAGGGAGAGTACGATCTAGTCCAATGTATTGATTAGATGGCGTTGACAATGCCGCTAAAAACGTTACCGATCGCAGGGCCCAATAGAGCCAGGATCACGATAACCACGACTGCGACTAGAACCAGGATCAATGCGTACTCAACCAGGCCCTGTCCCTTCTCTTTCGGAGCAAATAACATAATTACCTCCTTATAACTTGGGTTGCTCATTAGAGCTCCGATACGGCTGGATAACTACCTAACTGTCACCAGAATAACACAGTGTTGACTTTCTGAACCTTACAGCCAGCTTGCAGCTTCGATATCGACCGGGTGGGTCTTCCGAGCCACCGTTCTTGACCTTCCCGGTAGGTCCCGCCATTCCCTGGTCAGGCGGAGGGTATATGGCGAGCGGTGCGGTCAAATTAATCCGAGGTCTGACGGGACCCAAAAAACTTACCGGTACAAGGGATAACGATGGGGTAGGGTGATTGTTACGCGCTGCGTGTAATCCATTGGTACTAGGCGTAAGCGTGTGCGCGTGAATGGTCGGTAGGGGCTCTTTGAGTTGCTAGTCCGGCGACCCTTTGGTCGGGTGGTTTCTCCCATTTCTCGGTCGCCGCTGCGCGGCTCACTCGAAATGACAGGTTCCCGGTTAATGTCGCTCCATTGCTGTGTCGCGGCTCACTTGAAAAGGTATTTAATTGGCTTAGAGCCCTTCCAATTTTTGTCATTGCGAGGAGCCCGTCAGGGCGACGTGGCAATCTCCACGCATCAAAGGATGAGATTGCTTCGCTTCGCTCGCAATGACATATTAGGGGAAGGACCTACTCTTCCAGGTCATTTCGAACCCCTGGAAGGGGTGAGAAATCCCTGAGGTGACACTGTACATGATGTGAGGCTTGTGCGAAGCAGCTGCTATTCGCGGAGCTCTAATGAGATCCTTCTCGTTGTGGCACGCAGATAGGGTGAAGGGGAGCCACCTGAAGGGGTCGATCTCTATGAAGATTCAGAATCTCAGCGGGCGTGAGCGCATTAAACTTGCTCTGGTGGTTGAGCAGGATCGAGTTGTGGTGAAAAAGATTGGAGATGGGTATTCAACAGTTGCTGGGTAGATTGTACGATCTCTTGCATAACCCCACGTTTACCAAACTGCTCGAAGAGTTCGAGCGCTGAGCGTGGTGCATCAAAAGTAAGCTTTGGAGAGAGGCGGAGGGACCTCGGCATGTAGATGTGGCGAATCATCTGGAAGATTTCCGCCACCGTTTGTCGTTCTGTAGGGTTTCTTCCAAGTCTCACAATAGGGTTGCGCAGGCTGCTTGGGGCGATTAATCCAGAAACGATGGTAATGACCAATCGAGCTTCTGGGACCTTGCGGAGAAAAAGTTCGACACTTGGTGACCACTCGGAAATCGTTGTTTCGGCGCCAGCCATCACGGCAGGGTCTGGTTCGAGTATTCCGCGGGGGAAAATAAGCAGTGCTCCCCCGTCCTGCAGCTGGCGAACGGATTGTCGAATGGCGGAAACTCGATCGTTCCACTTATTCGTCGTGAAGATAAAGTTGTCCTTGAGCTTCGACAGGGCCTGGTGGAAGGGATATTCCGTTGCCACGATTTTCAGGTCGGATCTTTGTAACCTGGAGGCAATGAGAAGGCCGTCCATAATGCCGGGATGGTTGGAGATAATGAGCACCGGGCCGTCATGGGGGATGTGTTCCTGGCCCACGATCTCGGCGTTTCTTATGAACTTTGGCAGTAACTGGCGGGAAGCTTCCGGAAATCCGAAGCGGGCGACGGATTCGTCAAGGCCAGATATCACCTCGGCGAAGCGGTTGAAGGCAGGGCCAAACATGAGGCGCAACATGGACTGCATCCAGTGCTGTTTGAATAAGCCACTGGTCACAATTAAATTATCGATTAGTTGATCGATGAATTTCTCTGTGTTTATTTTCGTATACATCACTGCTTGAAGCACCTCAGTCTATCTATTCCTGCTGGAGCGGCTGCTCTCTTGATTGGTTCGAAGGGGCGCTATCATCTCTATAGTATCAAAATCTTGCCAAATTTCGCAATGGATAGCTGGTTCTAGGGATTTCTCGGTCGCCGCTGTGCGGCTCTCTTGAGATGACATTAAGTGGTGCAGAACCCTTCACGGATTTGTCATTGCGAGGAACGAAGTGACGTGGCAATCTCCGCGCAAGAATGGATGAGATTGCTTCGCCTGCGGCTCGCAATGACATATCGTTGGGTGATGGAAATCCCACGGGTGTGGTTCTACATCGCCCATAACTTGTAGGGGCCGACCCATGTGTCGGCCCGTTGTCCAATTATTCGGGTGATTCCCCCAGATTCATCCTAGGGATTTCTCGATCGCCGCGGCGCGGCTCACTTGAAATGAGAGGTCCCTGGCCAATGTCATTCTGAGCGACCGATGGAAGCGAAGAATCTCGTTCATGGCAAGGAGAACCGTCCTGTTCAAAGAACGAGATGCTTCACGTAGTTTAGCCTGAGCGAAGTCCCCGGTTTTGTCGGGGGAGAAGCCGAATGGGTTCAGCATGACATTTATAGGAGGATCCCGCCGCACATAGATCGCATTTTATCGAGAGAGGATGCCCTCCTGAGCAGTATCTTAGGGATTTCTCCATCACCGCTGCGCGGCTCACTCGAAATGACAAAGGGATGTAGGGGCACGGCGCCGCCGTGCCCCTACAAAAGACCCTCCTTAAACGAAAAAGCCTGCAGTAAGCAGGCTGCCTAACAGGATCCGAATCCTCTCTAGATCAGGGCTTTGAATAGTTTAGCGCCCTGGTCCCATCGCCTCAAGCGATCAAACTGAGGATGAAGGATGCGATCACGATCACGGCGATGATGCCGAAGACGATCTGCTGCCCGCGGACCGAGCGGGCTTGCTGTTTCGCGACTGTTTTCTTCTTTTTCTTCTTTTGCGCCATGGTTTGAACCCCGGCGGGATGATACCACGCTGGGGGAGAGTTCGTCCAGCGGATCATTATTTTTTCCAGAGAGGGGAGTTTTTTAATCTTAGCGCAGGAGAACCGGTGCCTGCGACGGAATGCCGCCGTTTGTGTTCAGCGGTCCTTCCTGCTAAGATGTTGGTACCCACTCGGCTGCATGGTTGCCAGCCAGCGCCGAAGCGGGAAACCACCGAGAGGGTCATCGTTGCCGTATATCTTTCAAACCAGCAACCCACGGGGGCCAAAACCGAACCGCGCCGCGCGCGGTTTGTTGATTTAAATCATAGAGCAGGACCTATATTGAGGAGGAAAAGGTGATGAAAAGTTCGTTTCGTTCAGTTAGCTTGATTGGGATCATCGTGATTCTTGCCGCGGCCTTTGGCGGGGTCACACCAGCAAAAGCCGAGACGGCTGTATTTATTAATGAAATCCATTATGACAATGTAAGTACGGATGCGGGCGAAGCGGTTGAGATCGCCGGTCCAGCGGGCACGGATCTGACCGGTTGGAACCTGGTCCTTTATAACGGTTCAAACGGGACAGTTTACAACACAACATCATTACCAAGTTCCATTCCTGATCTTGGTGATGGCTTCGGGGTTGTGTTTATCACTTACCCGACAAATGGGCTTCAAAATGGATCACCCGATGGCCTTGCATTGGTCGATAACGGTGGCATAGTCGTTCAATTCTTGAGTTATGAGGGAACATTCACGGCGGTTGGTGGGCCGGCGGATGGTCTGACCAGTACGGACATTGGAGTGTCGGAGGGGGGCGGAACGGCAGTTGGAGATTCTTTACAGATAACAGGTGCTGGAACGACATATGAAGATTTTGTATGGGCTCCGGCAGTTCCAAATACTTTTGGGGCAATAAACACTGGACAGAGCTTCGGATCGGGTGAACCACCGACACCTCCACCAGTTACATTGACTTCGATCTACGACATCCAATACACAACTGATCCGAGCGGTGATTCACCCTATGAAGGGCAGACAGTCACAACCCAGGGAGTTGTCACCGCATTTTTTTATGACGAAGGTAACCGATACACATTTATTCAGGAGGGAACGGGTCCTTGGAGTGGTCTTGTGCTCTACAGCCCGAACGGCTTCGTCAATGTTGGTGACTTGGTAGAAGTTGAAGGAACTGTCAGCGAATACTGGGGTTTGACTGAAATCGCCAACGGTGACGTGACCGTTTTGGGCTCCTCCCCCGTTCCGGCACCTGAGTTACTCGCCAGCGGCGACGTGAGTCAGGAGCAGTGGGAGAGCGTGCTGGTGCGTGTGGAGAACGTCACTGTCACTAACGATGACTTGGGTTATGGTGAGTGGCTGGTAGATGACACCTCTGGAGGTGTGCGTATTGACGACTTAGGCAGCTATGGCTATGCACCAAATAATAGCGATCTGCTTGACTACGTCCAGGGCCCGCTCAACTATAGCCATAGCGATTTCAAGATAGAGCCACGTGATGATGATGACATCGGTATAGCGCCGCAGTTGGTCACCATCTGCGAGATCCAGGGGAGCGGATTTGCCTCGCCATACGCATGGCAGACCGTGCGAACACAGGGTGTAGTCTTCGCGGATTTTGATCAGGCGGACAATAAAGGATTTTTCATTCAGGATGAGGACTGTGACGGCGATCCAGCGACCTCGGATGGTTTATTTGTTTACAAGGGGAATAATAAGACCAATGTCGTAAGTGCGGGCGATCTGGTCGAGGTGCGCGGTACAGTGAAGGAGTACTATAACCTCACCGAAATCAGCGCCAGCTTGAGCAACATTACAGTACTATCTTATGGTAATCCACTGCCAATACCAGTAGTCCTGCTCGACTTGCCTAATGAATCTATTCCTGAGGGAAGCGCTTTCTGGGAACCCCTTGAGGGTATGTATGTCTTGGTGGAAAACGGATTCGTTGTTGCACCGACCAGTCGTTATGGTGAATTTGCGCTTGTCACAGAGCTAGATGCCGATGAGGGCTCGGGCTATTACCCGCAGACCAAGCAAATAATCGTTCGCGACCTCGGTGGTGGAGATGTCGACTACAACCCGGAGCGAATCTTGGTCGATAATGCTTCGCTCGATACTCCGATCGTTGTCATGCCGGGCGACCGCGTACGAAGTTTGACCGGTGCAGTAGACTACAACTATAGCAATTACAAGCTACAACCAATAGAGTATGAGGTAAAGACGCACAAGCTGCCCAAACTGCCAGCAAGCACACGCTCTGGTCCGAACGGCAACCTGGTCATCACGACCTTCAACGTCGAAAACCTGTTTGATCTTGAGGAAAATGTGAGTGTTGTGGTAGATGTCATCGGGCAAGTGGGGTTCCGTCCAATACCCGAATGGGGAAGTGGTGATACATCAACGAAAGATAACACCATTCGTCGCATGCCTGCGGTATGCGAGGGTGACACTACTGAAACTGACGAGTTTGATCCAATACTCGAGTGGGATGGTTTTCCAACGAACACATTCGATGGTTTGGGTGCGCACACAGTAACCTGTGCACCTTCTACCGACCTCATTATCTCGGAGTACGTAGAAGGGAGTTCCTACAATAAAGCCATCGAAATCTACAACGGAACTGGAGATACAGTGAATTTAGGGGCTCAAGGTTATGCTGTTGAGATTTATTTCAATGGGAAGACCTACCCTGGCCAAACCATCAACCTTTATGGCACCCTCGCTGATGGAGATGTTTTTGTCTTAGCCCACTTAGATGCAGATTCTGCGATTTTGGTTGAAGCAGACCAGATTTCGGGTGGCGTTCAGTTCAACGGCGACGATGCCGTCGTATTGCGCAAAGGTGGCAAGGATGACGGCGGCAGTACGCCAACAGCAGCTGAGCTCGAGACTCAGCTCGCAAAGCTCGCCCTGGCGATCGAGGTCGAGCTAGAACTACCCGAGATCATCGTCGTGCAGGAGGTCGAGAACACTGCGATCTTGCAGGAGCTTGGTGACCGTGTGAATGCAGCTAATGGCACATCCTACGTTGCGACCTCTTATGAGACGAGCGACGCCCGCGGAATCGAGGTTGGTTTCTTGTGGGATGTGGATCGTGTGACACTGCTCGATGCTTACCAGATGGCTGGTTCTGATGTAGAGGCGGCTTTCGGTCACTCGAGCGCCAGCCCTGGACGCGAGCCTTTGGTGGGGGTCTTCGAAGCTAACGGAGAAGAAATCACAATCATTGGCAACCACTTCAAGAGCAAGGGCGGTGACGATCCTCTGTTCGGAATGAATTGGCCGCCGATTCGGAAAACGGAAGCTCAACGCAAGCTGCAAGCGCAAGTTGTGCGGGATTTCGTCGACACGATACTAGATGCGGACGCGCTCGTGATGGTGACCGGCGACCTGAATGACTTCCAGTTCGGTGAACCTGGCGAAGGACTTGATCATCCCATCGCCATCCTGGAGGGTGGACCTGGTGAGGTAGCGTTAACGAACCTGATTAATCTGGAGAAAGATGCCGAGCGCTGGACCTACGTTTACGATGGCAACAGCCAGGTACTCGATCACATGCTCGTCAGCCCGGCGCTGTTAGATCTCCTGGTTGGCACGGACGTCCTGCACTTCAACGCCGGATTCCCGTATTATCTCGGGGCGGACGACAGTACGCCGCTGCGGTCCTCGGACCACGATGCCTTAGAAGGGCGGTTCAAGATCAAATAACCGATTTTTAGAAGGGGCGCCGGGGTTCCCCGGCGCCCCCAGAAATAAGCCTCGATAAACCTTAAAGTTTCCCGCAGGGTATTGATTTTGACCCGCGGCAGTGCTAGTATCTTGGTACTACTCCTTAGAGGGAGAGCATAAGATATGGATGGAGCTGCGAAAGGAACCAATCCTTACGTCAACCAACCATCTTTGCACGTCACGCACATCTGAGTCCTCGATCTTCGTCGAGGACGTTTTGTTTAAAAATAAATCCAACGCGGCACAGGAAAGGAGGTCTCAAGAGGAAAACAACGGTATCTACCAAACACTCGATTTTTAGACAAATCTTTGAAGGAGAGGAGTAATCGAAATGAGGAGGAAGTATTTTAGTCTGTTCGGATTGATCGTCATCCTGTCGATGCTGATCGCATTACCAGGCTTCGCGCAGGGTGAGATGAAATCCGGCAAGAATCCCTATGTCGTGATAATGGAGCAGGACCCGATTGTCGCTTATGAAGGCGGCATCAAGGGGCTTCCGGCGACGAAGCCTGACGAAGGCGACAAGATCAACCCCAACAGCGCCCATGTCAAGAAGTACGAGAAGTTCCTCGAGAAGGAGCATGGCAAAGCTGCAGAGGGAGCGGGCGTTTCCGATGCAAACGTCGGCTATGACTACGTCTACAGCCTTAACGGCTTCTCCGCGTTCCTGACCGATGCCCAGGTCGAGGATATGTACAAGCAGCCCGGCGTGGCCTTGGTACTCGAAGATGTGATGCGCTATGCAGAGACCGACAGCACCCCGGATTTCCTGGGGTTGATGGATATTGCCGGACCATGGGCGAAGGGCTACGACGGCGAGGGTGTTGTCATCGGCATCATCGACACCGGCATCTGGCCCGAGCACCCAAGCTTTGCTGATGATGGGTCGTATAAGCATATAAAGGGTATGGACCCTAATCTCCCGTGTGAATTTGGGAATACGGCACACAACCCTGACGATGCACCCTTCGAATGCAACAACAAGCTCATCGGTGCACGCCAGATGTTGGATACGTACCGACACTACCAGGTGATAAGGCCTGATGAGTACGATTCTGCACGAGATGATGCTGGACACGGCACGCACACTGCCTCCACAGCGGGAGGGAACGCTGGTGTCGAGGCAAGCATTAAAGGCCAACCCCTTGGAACCATATCCGGTGTGGCACCTCGAGCGCGCATCATCGCCTATAAGGGTCTTGGTTATCTTGGCGGATATACGTCTGACTTGGCGGCGGCTATCGATCAGGCGGTCGCCGATGGTGTTGATGTAATCAACTACTCGATCGGCGGTGGCGCAGCCGGACCCGGCGCGGATGAGATCGCCTTCCTCTTCGCCGCTCATGCGGGGATTTTCGTCGCCACTTCCGCTGGCAACGCCGGACCAGGACCTGCCTCGCTCGGCAACCCGGGGACCATGCCGTGGCTAACCACGGTAGGTGGGAATACACAGAGCCGCTTCTTCCAGGGCACCGTCGTGCTTGGAGATGCAACTGTTTACACCGGGGCATCCATCACCGCTGGAACGGATGGTTTACCTCTTGTAGACGGTGAACTTGCAACCGTAGACGGTGATGATAGATGCCTTCCTGGCACACTCGATCCTGATGTTGTCGCAGGAAAGATCGTACTTTGTCGGCGAGGAGGCTCAGCACGTGCAGATAAAAGCCGAGCTGTGTGGATGGCCGATGGCGCCGGGATGATAATGTACAACAACAGCGATGTTGATAACCTGGCCTCCGACTCGCATTGGGTGCCCTCCGTGCATATCGACCAGACGCCTGGGTTAGAGATCAAGGCTTATATCGCTTCCGATCCTGCTCCAACTGCTCAGATCTTCGAAGGCGTTGTAGGTGAATGGCCCTACGCGCCCTCGATGACGATCTTCTCGTCGCGGGGACCCAACCCGGTTGTCGGCGATATCATCAAGCCAGATATCACCGCGCCAGGCACACAGATCCTGGCTGGATATTCGCCAACGTCTTATGACGTTTACGATTTACCAGGTGAAACTTTCGCGGCGATACAGGGTACCTCCATGTCCAGCCCGATCGTAGCTGGTGTGTTCGCGTTAATCAAGCAGGCAAACCCCGATTGGAGTGCAGCGATGGCCAAGTCGGCCATCATGACCTCAGCCTACCAGGACGTGGTCGATAATGACCGGATGAGCCAAGCGGATCCCTTCGACTATGGATCGGGTCATGTCAACCCCGGCGGTAAAGCCAACAAAGGCTCGGCCTTCGAACCCGGCTTGGCCTACCATGCCGGCCTGTACGAATACGCCGCCTTCACCTGCGGCATGGACTGGGGTGTCTTCACGTCGGGAAGTTGTGCCTTCCTCGACTCGATCGGCGTGCCCTTTGAGCCTTACAACCTCAACTACCCCTCCATCGGTGTTGCGAACGTACCAGGTAGCATAACCGTTGACCGAACGGTGGTGAGCGTAGCCAAGGAGAGCGGCTGGAGAGAGTACAACGTATCCGTAGAGCCACCACCAGGATTTGATGTAACCGTCTCTCCGTCAAGCTTCCGGATCAAGAAAGGTCAGCCTGTAACGTATCATGTGACGATTACCAACACTGGTGCTCCCAGTGGCGAGTGGCGCTTCGGTTCCCTCACTTGGAGCGACGAGAATGGACATTACGACGTCTACAGCCCGATCGCGGTTAAGGCTGCCCTTTTCAGCGCACCCGCTGAGATCTCAGGTAGCGGCGAGAGCGGTGCAGCCAGCTTTGATGTGAGCTTCGGTTACACAGGAAGCTACGCTGCAGTGGCCCATGGTCTCGAGCCTGCTGTGGTGACATCGGACAACGTGCTCCAAGATCCGGATCTAACCTTCGATCCCAATGATGGCTTTAGCAATGAACATCAATTCACACTCTCTGGTGCGACGTTCTTCCGCATCGCCATGCCGCCCGAGGCGACGGAGGCTGATGCGGACTTGGATATCTTTGTCTACAATCCGAATGGAGTCCAAGTTGCTACGAGCACGAGCGGTGGGACGAATGAGCTGATCGATATTTTCAGCCCAATGGATGGAACGTGGTCTGTCTATGTGCATGGTTGGTCATCACCGGGTGGTGATTCCGACTATGACATGTACACCTGGGTTATATCCGCGACACCGGGTGGCAACTTAACCATCGTCTCGGCACCAGGATCAGCATCAATTGGTGCTACCGAAACGATCGAGGTCAGTTGGACTGGAGCAACGACCGGCGAATGGCACCTGGGTGCAGTCTCGCACACGGGTGATGTCGGCTTGATGGGCTTTACCTTTGTGAACGTCGACAACCGCTAGTCGATTGATCATCTGGTGAAGTCTCCTAAAGTTATCGCCCACGGTTTTTCCGTGGGCGATAACTACCATCTCATCTTGAGGATCGGTTGAAGTGTTGGTTACGGATCCGTCGAGGGCGACGGGGTGATGAAGTCACCCAGGTCTATCTGACCGCTGGTGTCTTTCCCTGGGAGGGTTTGCTCGCACAGAAACGGATCTCTACCTCCACCACCATGGTAATCGTAGGTCGTACCTTCAAATGCTAAGACGATACGACTCCCATCCTTCGGCACCTGCAAGTACGCCATGCCGGGTTGCGGACATCCCAGTGAGCTGTCAGGCCAGACGACCTCCTCGTAGGAGACGAGCGTGATGGCCGATATCTCAATCGTTAATCGTTGAGCGAGATCGGCCTTGGCCAGATCGACGAGCGTCTCGGCGCCGCTGGGAACTGCATTTTCATCGGTCACGATCCCCTCCTGGTGAAGGGTCGTGGGCTCGGGTGCCTCGAGCGCTGGGGTTTTGGCTTCTGGTGTAGAAGCTGCAGGTGCAGCAGGAGCATCACTTTCGTTATATGTACCTGGCAGCAACGTCGGTTCCGCTGAACCCGCGCAAGCGCTGAGCAGAAACATGAATAGGGCAAGTAGAAAATGTAAGTTTTTCATCATGATTCTAAGACGTTATACCGTGCGCAAAAGTTCCACGCACACCTGCCATTATATTAGATTCATAGGACGAACCGTGCACCAAGTTAAAATGGTTTCCCAAACAATTTCTTGGAACCCAGCCATACGCCTGACAATCTGGCGATGGCGAGCCCTGGTATGAACTCTCTCTCGAGCCGCTGGAGACGGATCGCGCTGGGCGCGCTGGCGTTCACGCTGATCGCTGTGGCGCTCCAATTCCTGCCGGCATTCGCCCAGGATGGCGATCCGCCGCTGGAGCGGCGCGTTGTGCACACGGTGGCAGACGAGGGCTACCTGTGGTGGCTGAAGCAGTGGTCGAATGGTGAAAAGGTCTGCGAGATACTTATCGGTCACCCCGGTCTGCCCACCTGGGATGAAGTTTCAAAGGTATGCGGGGCGGCGACTTTTGAAGAATGGGTGGATACCTCCCCCTGCTTCGAAGCCGTCGACGGGGAGGACACCTCCGACTGCGATGGTCTCTACCTGCTCTACGCCGGCTACCTCGAGGGCGAGCGCATCGTTGTGCAGGAACTGCCCAGCCCTTCTATTTCCATCTCACTCGAGGGCTGTGAGGATAACAACCTCTCGCATCTGTGTGTTGGAATCCCCGAGTTGACACTGACTGCATTCGAACCCTTGGAGGGTGAGCATATCACCGCGGTGCATGTTGAGATGCTGGGGGAGGATCCCTTCGAATGTGAGGGATCCATCTGCCGCATCGAGCTTATGCATTATGAGGGTCAGGAACTGGAATTTTTCTTCTGGGCTGATTCCAGCTATGGAGACCAAACGGAGGAGTACACCGCGCGGGTGCGCCCTGTGATTCTCGCGTGGCCCGCGTCTCCCGGCGAGGAAGTGTGGCAGATAGAAATCCTCAGCACACAGTGGGAGGGTGGACCCATGGCAGCCTGTGCGTTCACCTGGGAGTCTTTCCCGCCCGTTGATCCCAAAAATATCTGGCTGACGACGCCTGCGGATCCCTCCGGATTGGCAACCGATCAACCCTTTGAGCTGCTGGCCGGGCGCTTGCTGCGCTGGGGCTTTGTCGAAGCGCCGGAATGCCCCTGGGAGGGGTTGCTGCCAGATGGC
>JAUWFP010000049.1 GCA_030606845.1 Anaerolineales bacterium
CCATCCCCTCCAGTGCGGCCCTTCGTTGAGGCAACGCTTGATCCGGCAGCATAGGCTGCAACACATAGGTCCCGCGACCCCGTTGTGTGGAGAGTACTCCTTCTTCGTCGAGTATGCGGTAGGCGCGAGCGATCGTGTTGAAGTTGACTCTCAGTTCCGCCGCCATTTTCCGTACCGTTGGCAGCTGATCGCCTGGTTTTAGCATGCCAGAGGCAACCAGGTGTTTGATTCGATCCACCAATTGAGAATAGATCGGTATATGACCTCGGAAATCCAGCTCAGTAAACACTTTTCGATGACCCAACCATCTTGTTGTCTCTTTGTATTATTGTACTAATTGTATATCTCCTACGTTTGGTTGTCAAGCATTAAGTGCCTGGCTTCGGTTTCGTAGATTGTCTATCGTGGTAGAATCAAATTAAGGTTGTTTGACTCTTGAACGGAGATAACTATGGACAAAAAAGTTGCTACCTTCACCGTAAAGAAAGGCTTGGCCCAAATGCTTAAGGGCGGCGTGATTATGGATGTAGTCACGGTAGAACATGCCCTCATCGCCGAGGAAGCCGGCGCTGTTGCCGTGATGGCGCTTGAGCGCGTCCCTGCTGATATTCGCGCCCACGGTGGCGTGGCTCGTATGAGCGACCCGGCTCTAATCCAGGAGATTATGGAGTCTGTCACAATCCCTGTGATGGCGAAGTGCCGCATCGGTCATTTCGTCGAGGCCCAGATCATCGAGGCTCTCGGGGTTGACTTCATCGACGAGTCGGAGGTTTTAACGCCCGCTGATGAAGCGCACCACATCAATAAACACCCGTTCAAGATCCCCTTCGTTTGCGGCTGCCGCAATCTTGGCGAGGCCTTGCGCCGCATTGGAGAGGGAGCGGCGATGATCCGCACCAAAGGAGAAGCTGGGACGGGTGACGTCGTCGAGGCAGTCCGACACGCGCGCTCTGTATTCGGCGCGATCCGGCGCCTCAAGAACATGCCCGACGAGGAGTTAATGTCCTTTGCCAAAGAGATCGGCGCTCCCTTCGAGACGGTCAAGGAAACCAAGGAGCTGGGGCATCTTCCTGTTGTTAATTTTGCCGCCGGAGGCATCGCCACTCCGGCAGACGCCGCACTCATGATGCAGCTTGGTGTGGACGGTGTTTTTGTCGGCTCGGGTATTTTTAAATCGGGCGATCCCGCTCTGCGAGCCAAGTCCATCGTGGAAGCTGTTGCCCACTACGACGACCCGAAAATCCTGGCCGAGATCAGCAAAGGTCTAGGTGAGCCAATGGTCGGCATTGAAGTGAGCGAACTTCCCCAGACAGAACGGCTGGCCGAGAGGGGTTGGTAGATCTCTTTGGGAGGGTGGCAATTCCTCACTCCGCAGACGATAGAACCCGGATGCGAAGACACGACCGGGAAATTAAAGACCAGTCTGAGGTAAAGGCGCTTCTGCGCGATTCTCAGTTCGGTTTTATTGCTACCGTTTTTGAGAACCAGCCTTTCATACACGCAAATCTTTTTTGGTACGACGAGAAAAACCAGCGCATTTACTTCCACACAGCCCTCGAGGGTCGCGTCCGCAGCAATATCGAGACCAACCCCCAGATATGCTTCAGTGTCGCATCCATGGGCCGTCTCCTTCCTGCTGAGACGGCGATTGAATTCAGCACCGAGTATGCTAGCGTGACGGTGTTCGGGAGCGCGCGCATAACCGACGATCCATCAGAACAACGCTACGGTCTGCAGGGGTTGCTTGACAAGTATTTCCCTGAGTTAGATGCGGGCGAGGATTACAGCCCCATCACAGATGCGGATTTGCGGCGAACCTCCGTCTTCGCAATGGAGATCGAATCTTGGAGCGGGAAACAAAAGGTAGCAGGATCATGAAAGTTGGCGTCTTAGCGCTGCAGGGAGATTTCGCCGAACACCTTGCCTTTTTGCGAAGGCTGGGAGCCGAAGGTGTTGAGATTCGCTTGCCTTCCCACCTGGATGATCTTGATGCCTTGATTATTCCCGGAGGTGAATCGACGACGATCGGGAAACTAGCCCTCGCATTCGACCTGCTGGAACCACTACGAACCTTCGGCCTGACGCGCCCGATATGGGGCACCTGCGCTGGCGCAATTTTCCTCTCGAAAGATACCTTGGAGCGACAGCATCTATTAGGATTGATGGATATAACGGTCGAACGCAACGCCTTCGGTCGCCAGGCCGATAGCTTCGAGTCTGATATTCACGTGGCTGTCCTGGAGGATGCCAGGACACCATTCCCGGCGATATTCATCCGTTCGCCCCTGATCGCCCGCGTCGGGCCCGATGTTGATGTTATCGCCCACTTGCCCAACAACAAAGAAAATGGCATTATCATTGCCGCGAAGCAGGGACATTTCCTTGCCACAAGCTTTCACCCGGAATTAACCGGGGATGATCGCTTTCACCGCTATTTCCTGTCCCTAATGAAAACGTGATCTATGACGATTCGTCCTTATGATTGGCGCGACCTAATACTCTTGCACCGACTCCGCAGTCGCGGGATGTGCCTTGACACCAGGCTCATGTTTGCTCACGGGGCACCTGCGCTAAGGCGCACGCCCTTAAGTACACTCATCCCCGGCGGCAATGTTTTCACTCTGGTTTCCCGTGCTGACAATTCTGGCGAATTGTCGGCAGCCGGCCAGTTTCTAATTCGCACCAATCAACTTCCTGCACGGTTGGTCTTTATCAGCCCGCGTGAAATTCTCTCTAGGCCAGAGGGTGCCAGCCTGCTTGAAGCAATGGCTCGTATGGCCGGAGAGCGGGGCGCAACCGCACTAATTGCCGAAATCGATGAGCGCGACCCCGCCTTTGATAGTTTGCATGCAGCAGGTTTCGCTATTTATTCCCGCCAACGGATATTGCGCCTTGAGAGCATTGTCGAAGAAAAAACAATCCCTGATGATGGGACTTGGCGTCTTGCAACTGACCGCGACTACATAGCGATTCAAGGCCTATATACCAACCTCGTCCCAGCCCTGGTCCAGCAAGTGGAGCCTCCTCCCTCCCACCATGAACGGGGCTTTGTATACTGGTCACAAGGTGAGTTGCTAGGCTTCTTGGACATTGAGCGAGGACCACAAGGCACCTGGGTGCAACCCTATTTCCACCCAGCGGCCGAATTAGACGAAAATCTTTTGTCGGGATTACTTCTCAGCTTCTCGCCCAGCCAAAGACGCCCGCTTTTTATCTGCGTTCGCTCGTACCAGGGAGGACTCAGTCAATCGCTCAAACAACTCGGTTTCGAGGTATGCAGCAACCAGGCGGTAATGGTAAAGCGCCTCGCTGCCCCGGTTCGCCGGCAAGTCCGAACCAAGATTCCGGTGCTCGATGGGACACAACCTGAACCATCAGCGCCTTTTGCCAACATCGTTCATCACAAATCCGCACCGAAACACACACATGGACTATGACTCAGAAACGGATAACCGATAACTTAACCGACCTGCTCGATGTCCTGCCGCCCGAAATCACCAGTGCGATTGATAAAATCAATCGTCCCGACGACCTACTGGAGATCATCCTTGATCTGGGCCGCACTCCCTCTGCGAGATTCACAGATGGTGAGGTTGTACTCAGCGAGCAAGAGGTATCTCCAACAGAGATCGATTATGTCGTGTCCCGAATCGGCGACTACGATGCCGACAACCGCGCCGGCATCGAGCGCACCCTGCATCGCATCTCGGCCATCCGCAACCGGCATAGGGAAATCATCGGTCTCACCTGCCGTGTAGGTAGGGCCGTTTACGGAACGATCGACATTATCCAGGATATCATCACGAGCGGCACCAGTGTCCTTCTCCTCGGCCGCCCTGCTGTTGGTAAAACGACGATGCTGCGTGAGGCCGCGCGCATCCTGGCGGAGGAGAAACGAGTCGTCATCGTAGACACTTCCAACGAAATCGCTGGGGATGGCGATGTACCACACCCGGCGATAGGTCGCGCCCGCCGCATGCAGGTGCGAGAACCTACGCTTCAGCACGAGGTTATGATCGAGGCCGTAGAGAATCACAACCCCGAGGTGATTGTGATCGATGAGATCGGGCGCGAGCTTGAGGCAATCGCGGCGCGCACGATTGCTGAGCGCGGCGTCCAACTTATCGGCACCGCCCACGGAAACACGCTCGAAAACTTGTTGTTGAACCCAACCCTCTCGGACCTAATCGGCGGTATAGAGTCCGTGACTCTATCAGACGATGAAGCTCGTCGCCGTGGCACACAAAAAACAGTACTTGAGCGCCGCGCAGCACCGACCTTTAACATCTTGGTAGAAATTCTTGATCGCGAACGATTAGCTGTCCACCACGATGTCTCTGCTGCCGTCGATGCCATGCTGCGAGGCCGGCCTCTGCACCCAGAAGTGCGTTACCGCGACAAAGACGGGGAGATAAAAATTGAAATACCCAGGGCGTCAACAGCCGCCAGCCGAGCACCGCAATCTGGATATCGGCGGCAGACTGCACTCCCTACTGCTCCCCAGAACAATTCAGACGGCCCCCCTTATTCGCCGACGGCGCCGCACATGCCCGGAAAACCCCTGGCTCCAATCCGCATCTTTCCCTTCGGTGTTGCCCGTAATCGCTTGCGCCAGGCATCCAAACGCCTGGGTGTACCCTCCGTTCTTGCAGACTCTCTGGGTGATGCAGAGGTGCTTGTTACCCTGAGATCTAATTTCCGTAAGCGCCCTCGAGTGGTCAAAGACGCGGAAAACCGGCGGATGCCTATTTATGTTCTACGCTCCAATACCGTTAATCAGATGGAGGGCTTTCTGATTGACCTCTACAATTTACGCTCATCGAGCTTCGACGACCCATCCATGGACAAGGCTCTTGAGGAGACGAACAGCGCAATACAGAGGGTACTCGATGGCACTCGCTCAATCGATCTCTCGCCCACATCATCCTACATTCGCCGTCTACAGCATCAGATGGCGCGCCAGGCAAACCTGGTTTCGCATTCCTATGGGAAGGAACCACATAGACGCGTGAGGATTTTTCGCAATTGAATCTATTTATCACTTTGGAGGGGCCGGACGGAGGAGGAAAATCATCGCAGGCACAATGCCTTGCAGAGTACCTGCGCGCCGAGAACATCGAGGTTCTGCTTACCCGTGAGCCTGGCGGTTCTCCCATAGGAGATCAGATCCGGCATGTGATTATGGAGCTCGAGAATACCGACATGGATGCGCGCACAGAGTTTCTGCTCTTCTCGGCTTCACGCGCGCAGCACATTGCCGAGGTTATTCGCCCCAATCTGGAAAACGGCTTGACCGTCATCTCTGACCGTTTTTTTGACTCTTCGCTGGCTTATCAGGGATATGGCCAGCGCTTACCATTGGAAATACTTAAGGCGATCACCAACTTCGCAACCAGTGGCCTCACCCCCGATCTCACGCTGCTGCTCGATCTTCCCGTTGAAGAAGGATTGCGCCGTCGCGAGGCGGACGGAAACTGGAACCGTATGGACGCGTACGACATCGACTTCCACCGCCGCGTACGTCGCGGTTATCTCCAATTGGCAGCCGAGACTCCAGAGCGCTGGATTATACTCAACGCCGAGCAGTCCTTTGATGCGCTGCAAGATGAAATCCGGCACGCGGTGATGGGACGCTTAAGGCCAGATCCAACGGATACGGACAAA
Organism: Anaerolineales bacterium; assembly: GCA_030606845.1. GTDB lineage: Bacteria > Chloroflexota > Anaerolineae > Anaerolineales > E44-bin32 > E44-bin32. The sequence goes on from JAUWFP010000049.1 coordinate 5,665, forward strand.
TAGGCAGGAATCCAAGCCCCTGTACTCATACTCACATTTCAGATGATAGCCGGGTGAGATTCTCCCGCGACGCAACGCCTTTACGATAAAAGAAGCAACGTCAAAGAAGGACTTTGAGATTGGTTACTCTGTTATGCTTCGGCGATTCAAACACTTGGGGGTTTAACCCGGCTACCTGGGAGCGCTATCCGCAGGACATTCGCTGGCCTGGCGTTCTCCAAAACGAACTGGGTGAGAGCTATCGGGTAATCGAAGATGGCCAAAACGGAAGAACGGCTGTCGAGGGCAAGGCGTTCGCCGGTTTCAATTCAAGTGTATCCGATCTCATCTCCACGCTCGCAAACCACGGTCCTTTTGACCTCATCATCCTGATGCTGGGCACCAATGATTTATTAATGAGATCGTCTGTTTCCCCGGATGATGTTGGCAAAGGGATCGATGTCCTATTGGAGGTCATCCACCATAGCGGAGCGGGTCCTGGAAGCAGCGCCCCCGCTGCTCTTCTCCTTGCTCCCCCGCCCATCGGATCCCCTGCTGGCGAGACAGCTACCCCCGAGAGTGCGGTGACCCAATCGCACTTATTTGCTAAGAGGTACGCGTCGATCGCCGCGGATTTCGGTTGTGCTTTTCTAAACACCGGCGAGATTGTTTGCTCCAGCGAAATCGACGGTTCTCACCTTGATGCTTCTGAACACACGAAGCTCGGGTTAGCCGTCGCAAAACGAGTACGTATGATCTTCGCTAGCGTTTGATGAAGGATAAAATTACAGGCGGGGCGAGAGGGATGGTTTCTAACCGTGGTCGTTGTTTCAGCCTAAAAGCCCTCGTTCATCCCTAGATCGGGCATGCTCTTCTCAATCTCGTCCGGACTTTCTCCAGACTCCAACCGGTCGATGGCCTCATCAAATTCGGGCGGCATCTCCTCGCCCATTTCGTTGCCCATTTTGCGCATCATCTTTGCCATCGAACGGGGATCGGATTCGTCGAAGTCTCCCCATGCACTTGGATCCGCCAGAGATTCGATCCGGGATTCTTCCGAGCGCGCAACTCGAACTCTGCCAATAATTCGTTCCAGCTTTTCGCTGCTGCAATGCTGACAGACAACGGAGACTACACCGTACTCCTCATAAGCCTGATAAATCGAGTTGTGCTTTCCACAGTCGCGGCACGCATAATCATACGTCGGCATCTTGCCCTCCCGTAAATAGATTATACTGACCGCGTTGGGAGGTATCAATACATGTATCACGAGTTCGCCAATAAACAAAAGCAGCCATTGCTCATTGTGCTATCCGGGCCTTCTGGGGTTGGGAAGGACACCGTTCTTCAGCGCATGAAGGAACTCCAACTGCCTTTCCACTTTGTGGTCACAGCAACCTCACGGCCAAAACGGAAGGGGGAGATTGACGGAGTCGATTACTTCTTCGTCAGCGCGGATGAGTTCGTCGCCATGATAGAACGGGATGAGCTGTTGGAACACGCTCTTGTCTATGACGAGCACAAAGGGATTCCCAGGCAGCAAGTGCGGGATGCATTCGCCAGCGGTCAGGACGTCATCATGCGTATCGACGTACAGGGCGCTGAAACAATCTGCCAACTTTACCCCGAGGCATTGTTGATCTTCCTTTCGACACAGAACGAGGAGGAGCTCATTGCCCGCTTGAAGGCACGCCGTACGGAATCCGAGGAGAAGCTTCGGCTGCGGATTGAAACCGCACGCGAGGAATTACACAAGGTAGAACTCTTCGACTACTATGTTGTAAACGCAGACGACCAACTCGACGCAACTGTAGATGCTATCCAGGCGATTATCGCCTCCGAACATCGCCGTACAAATCCAAGACAGGTGCGTTTATGACCCAAGCCCCCCCACCGGAAGAGCACGCTCAGCCTGCTCCTCCCACCAGATCCAGCGCACAACCCACGAAATCGCGCCCTGGCTTCAAACAATTCCCGGGCACTTACAGTTTAATCGCCATCACTCTGATCGTCTTTCTAGGACAGTTCCTTTCGGTCGAATTTTTACAGTTCGATTTGTTGTTAGAGTTGGGGGCGAAATCCCGTCCCGAAATCCTTTCGGGCGAAATCTGGCGCTTCATCACCCCCATGTTCCTTCACGTCACAATTCCCCACGTCTTAATCAATATGTACTCGCTCTACGCAATCGGTCCGGCCGTGGAGCGCTTCTTCGGCACAGCTCGTTTCGTTGCTGTTTACTTTCTTTGCGGAATTGCGGGGGTGATTCTAAGCCTGGCTTTCAGCCCACATCCCTCGGCCGGCGCTTCCGGTGCAATTTTCGGTCTACTGGGATCGTTAGGGGCTTTCTTGTACCTTCACCGCGGCCTATTCGGCCGTTTTGGACTTATCCAATTACGCCAGATCGTGCTTGTAGCGCTTTTGAACCTTGGCCTCGGCCTTATGCCTGGAATTGACAATTGGGGTCACCTGGGTGGCTTGCTGGCTGGCATTGTTCTCACATTATTCCTTGGGCCGCGATTTGAGGCCGTCTGGGACTCGGGAGAAAATGGCCGATTGGTTGATCGACGACCATGGGATGAAGTCAGGGTTCTTTTTATTGCTGCCACCGGATTCCTCGCTGCACTTGCTTTGTTGGTGGTATTTTTCCTGGACAGAGGGTAGCCTCCTTCGCCTAGAATAATCACCTTGAAGGGGGAGGCATCCAAGAAACAAGCCGCATCTCCAACTGAGCTTCGCTTCTGCCTGCCCTCTTACTCTTCTCGTTTCAATCTGTGTAGCACAGAGGAATGTTATAAATGATGAGCCCTAAAAAGAATACCGCTGACGTATTTGATATCACATTCGTCGGAGCCGGCCCCACAGGACTCTTTGGAGCTTTCTACGCCGGGCTGCGCGAGATGAAGGTCAAGATCATCGATGCTCTACCTCAACCCGGCGGTCAGCTAATCGCGCTCTACCCTGATAAGCTGATCTACGATACTCCCGGTTTCCCATCGATTCTGTCGAAGGAGCTCGCCTCCTGTCTGACCGAACAAGCCTCTCAGTGGAAGCCATTTATGGCGCTTGGAGAACGGGCGCTAGAGCTCAAACGGACACCTCTCCCCGGTGGTGATGATGGGCAGGAGTGCTGGATCATCGAGACAGACAAGGATATCCATTACTCTCGCACTGTCGTAATTGCTGCAGGTATTGGCGCCTTCCGCCCGAATAAACTTAAAAACGAGAGTATTTCACTCTTTGAAGGGAAGGGGGTGGAATATTGGGTCAATGATGTCGACGATTATGCCGGGATGCGCGTACTCATAATTGGCGGCGGCGACAGCGCCGTCGACTGGTCTTTAGCTCTTGAACCGATCGCCGAGCATGTCACCTTGATCCATCGACGCGAGGGTTTTCGTGCACACGACACTTCCGTGAATGCCTTAAAAGATTCTTCCGTTGATACTCGCATCTTCTACGAACTGCGTGAGTTCCAAGGCAACGAGAGTCTTGAGCGTGCTGTTATTTTCGACAATCGCACAGGCGACGAATCAACGATTGAGGTCGATGCCGGTATTCTAGCGCTCGGATTCAAAGCCGACCTCGGACCTATTCGCGAGTGGGGTTTGGAGACAATCGGCCGCCGCTACATTAAAGTCAACAGTAAAATGGAAACCAATCTCCCGGGTATATACGCCGCTGGTGACGTCGCTCTACAAGAGGAGCTCGACCCACTCAATTTGATCGTCGTAGGCTATGGCCAGGTCACCGTTGCGGTGAACTATGCCTACGCCGCGATCAAGCCTGGAGAAAAGGTGTTCCCCGGTCACTCCAGCGAGAGGGTGGCTGATTAGGTCAAACTCTGGATTCTGTGGAGTCAGGAAGCTCTGCTTCTGGTCACAGGTGCAACCTTCGTCTTGAGACCTGAACTTAAACCTCCCGCGGGTTTTGAACCTGCGGAAGGTTGGGGGATAACCGGTTGCTTTGGAGCAGCGGGCCGACAGACGAGTCGGCTCCTACGCTTTATTACGATACGGGGGACGAGAGTCAAAACAATTCAGATCTTAATTAACCACTAGTCCCCGACGGCCGCGCACACCTTGAAGCCTTAAACAAAAAACGGCCCTGTAGGAAGGCCGAATTTCTATCCAATGATGATTTCGCTTTGGTAAATAGGGGAATCAATGGAGCGATTCAACCCCGTGGATTGAAATCTCTTCTGCTGGGTCAGACGGTCTGTCTTCGGTGCTTACTTCCTTTGTCCAGGGCATATAAAGAATCACACCGAGCATGCTAAGCAACACACCCGTTACCAGACCAATCATCTGAATATATCCAAAGTGGACTACGGGCATTCGGTGGGCGCCCACACCGATGAAGTCAGCCAGCGATCCTACAGCAGCCACAACGTAGCCCGTCGCTATTAGCCTTATTCCTATGTCCGCGCGCAAAGAGTTTGGTTTTCCGTTGCGAATGACTCGCACAGTTGAATAAGCCGCCACGAGCAGAATCGCCAGCCCCGTAAGCCAGACACCGATCTGAACAAAACCTACTGTAATGCTGCGGTTCATACCGATTAGATCGGGTTGGCTGCCAACCATAAAAATCAGCAGACCGATAAACATTACGGTCATCCAGAGTCGCGCAAGGCGTATTTGCAATCGAGTGAGAGCGCGCATAAGAATCAGTTCTCCGGTAATGCTCTTCGCAAAAATCGCAACCAGTTTCCCCCAAGGATTCCTTCGATATCCTCTTGATTATAGCCGCGTGCGTCCAGCGACTCGCCAATTAACCGCAAGTCGGCCACGCTGTCAAGCCCTTGAGGAATTTTATCCAAACCAAAACCTCCGTCAAAATCGCTCCCTAAGCCAACGTGCGCAGCGTCTCCGAGCATCTGGCAAATGTAATCGATCCCCGTCGCAACATCTGCCAGGGTTACTACATCTCTACCTTGTGAAGGCTCCCACCCATCTTTCAAGAAGCGATTTCCGAGCAGTAATCCAATCACACCTTCCCGATCGGCGGTTCGTCGGATAACGAGGTCGGTGATGTGCCGTTCGGGTTTTTCCGCACTGGGCACCAGGGCGAGCGGGCTTGTATGTGAGACTAGAATCGAACCCCTGAAACTATCTAGTGCTTCTACAGCCCCCTCCTCAGCCAGATGCGCTAGATCCAAGATCATACCAACATCTGCCATGGCGTCCAGGAGTTCGCGGCCGAGATCAGTTAAAGGGCCCGGTTCTCCTGTCCCTCCAGCGTAACGAGTAGCGGCCCAGGCAGGACCCAGGATCCGTACGCCCCCATCGAACCACTCTTGCAGCTCTCCCGGCGACCGCACGCCATCGGCACCTTCCATGAGCAATACCATTCCTACGCTTCGCTCTTCATCCTCAGCCTTCTGCCAAGCCGACTCTGTGGTTCCAAGATCGTGCTTGT
>JAUWFP010000197.1 GCA_030606845.1 Anaerolineales bacterium
CAATCTTCGATGCGCTGGCTAAAACGACATCGCTCAACCCTGAGACGGAGGAAGCTTACGCATATGCGAAAGCGGCTTTGTCTCCTGTGGATTCTCTGCCGCTTCTTCATGGGCTCACCCAGAGAGCAGATCAAACACCTCTGCTCGCTCTCGATCTCATTCTAGCGATCGAGAGTTCTACCGGCGAAACATCTCCCGCTTTCCCTCTGGCACAAGTGGGGCAAATCTTCGCCCGTCAGGGCAGATGGAACCTGGCGATATCCGCTCTTGAAAGATTGCTGGAAATAGATCCCGATATCCATGAGGCTCGTGCCTATCTGGGTTTATCAAAAGACCAAATAGGGCAGAACGGGTTGGATGATCTGCTTTCCGCTGCCGCTGCGCTGCCTGACCAATCCCTAGCGCATATCTTCCTGGCCCTTCATTGGCTCAACGCAGGCGAGGAGGAACAGGCAAGAGATGCCTTGACCGTTGCTGCTCAACTCGACCCGCTCAACCCGGCAATTGCTGCACAATTAGGTGAGGTTTATATTGGGCTCGGAGATCTCGTGGCCGCATCCGCTGCCTACCGCCAGGCTGCAGCCCTCGATCCAAAGAACCCCGCCTTCTGGCTATTGCTGGCGAGATTCTCCAATCAGTATGATGTAGATATCCCTACGCTTGCGCTTCCTGCGGCTCGAAATGCAGTTGCATTAAGCACACGAGAAACAGCCCCTCTTACCGAACTGGCCTACACCCATTTTCTACTCGATAACTACATTCTGGCAGAACGCCTGCTCTGGCGAGCCGTTACGTTGGATCCATCTAACGCACAAACTCAATACTATCTGGGTTTATTATTCGACGCTCAGGGGAATCGAAGTGGGGCATGGGCGGCCATGCAGCTGGCCTCCTCTCTGAACGCACCTGAACGTTATCAAGCGCTCGCACAACGCTGGCTTGAATTGGCCGTTCGCTAAAATTGTCGCTCGTTGCGATCGAATAGGCTGTGCTAGAATGCGGCTAGGTGAAAGAAACGTGATAATAAAACGCAGAATTTCCTTCACCGCGAGCTTGATCGCGGTTTTCTCAATCTACCTTGGAGGGTGCAATTGGTTGTATCCTCCAGCCGGTCCGGGTGAAGTTCTATTCCAAGACGACTTCTCTCGTACTTCAAGCGGCTGGGATCGCTACCAGGATGACCTCTATCGAGCAGATTATCAGGATGGTAAATATCACATCGAGATTTTTTCTCCGGAGACCGTCGCCTGGAGTCTGCCCAAGTTGTCTTTCCAAGATGTTTGGATAAGCGTCGAGGCTGAAAGAGTTAAGGGACCGGAAGATAATGCCTTCGGCGTTATCTGTAGGTATGAGAATCCCAGTAATTTCATCTTCTTCCTCATCTCCAGCGATGGTTTCGCCGGCATAGGACACTATGTAGATGGCGAGAAAACACTCCTAAGCGATGAATCCTTGCTCCCGACAGATGCCGTACACAAGGGGGATGAGGGGAATTTCATCCAGGCAGAGTGCGTCGGGGAGCGCCTGACCTTATATGTGAACAACTCACGTGTGGCTGAGGCCATCGTTGAAGACATACGCTCTGGCGACGTGGGGTTGATTGCCGGCACTTATGCAGACCCCGACGTCGAGATTCGTTTTGATAATTTCTCCACAGTACAACCCTGAGGTTGCTTAAAGCCATCCATGAAAGTGTTTCTCGACAGCGTTGGCTGCCGTCTAAATCAAAGCGAGATAGAGCGCATCGGTCGCGATTTCCGGCTGGCAGGTTGTGAACTCGTTGGCGATCCGACTCAGGCCGATCTGGCGGTGATCAATACCTGTACGGTTACTCGACGAGCGGACGCGGATTCAAGACAGAAAACACGACAGGCTGCGAGAGCAGGAGTCGATCAAATCATCCTCACAGGATGCTGGGCTACATTGGAAGAACACAGCGCCCTCGAGCTTCCAAAAGTCACTCGCGTTGTGAAAAACGATGACAAGAACCGCCTCGTCGCAGACTTCCTTGACCAACCTCTCGAGCTGTTTAATCGAGAGCCGCTTCAACGCGAACCTCTTCCCGGATCGAGAATGCGTACAAGGGCGTTCATTAAGGTCCAGGATGGCTGCAATAATCGTTGTGCATTCTGCGTTACGACTGTAGCCCGCGGCCCGGCCATGAGTCTCCCTGCGGCAACAGTATTAAGGGAGGTCCACGCTGCGCTCCGAGGTGGGAGCCAGGAGATTGTGCTCTGCGGCGTCCATCTTGGTTCCTGGGGGAAAGACCTGGACCAAGGCAGTGGTTTACAAGACCTAATCCAGCTCATATTAAAAAAGACGGACATTCCACGCCTGCGGCTGTCCTCTCTTGAGCCATGGAACTTAGATGCAAACTTCTTCTCCCTCTGGCAAGACCCCAGGCTTTGCCGGCACCTGCATCTTCCTCTGCAATCAGGTTCTGATGCCACACTTCGCCGTATGGCAAGGAAAACGTCGCAAGATGATTTCTCAAAACTGATCACAGCAGCACGGGCAGCGATCCCAGATGTTGCGATCACAACAGATATCATCGTCGGTTTCCCTGGTGAAACGGAAGAGGAGTTCGATGATAGCCTTGCCTTCGTTGAGACGATGAATTTTGCTGGTGGTCATGTGTTCACTTACTCCGAGCGTGAGGGCACGCCAGCTGCCGATTTCAATCATGTCGTCCCAAAATCTGTTCGCCGTGAACGCAGCGCGCTTATGAGAGCGGCATTCGCACGATCTGCAGAGCTTTATCGCCATTTATTTATCGGGCATATCTTGCCCGTTCTCTGGGAGAGCACCACCGACCTTGGAGAGGCTGGCTGGCAGCTCTCAGGACTGACAGGTAATTACCTGCGTATAAAAGCGAACAACGACGAAGACCGCTGGAATCAGATCTCAGATGTGGAAATTATCAATCCTTTAAAAGGAGACCTGCAGGGGCGAATCATCACGAATCACAGCGTGTGATTAGGCTTCCGGGGAAGATTTCTAACTTGACTGGATTTTATACCCGGATTAACCTTATTTATTCCCGCGGCGTTCACACTCTTTCTGAATCTTATGGCTAGACCGTTTCATGATGTCATCTTCTTGAACATCAATACGTCAATTTCGCGATTATCGCCTGCGGACGAGCCTGGAAAACACCGCTAAGTAGGCCCAAGAAATCCATATGTGGCTATGCGCAAATAAATAAGAAACCCGCACAAGCCTTCACAATGATGAAAAACCATAGGTATAATGGACGCATGATAAACAAAGAGACACTCGAAGCAGACCTCAAAGAAGCGATGCGCTCTAAGGATGACGTGCGGAAACGGTCTTTGCGCATGGTCCTTTCGGCTATTAAACTCGTCGAGATCGAACGTCAAGACGATCTCGATGAAGCGACCATCCTGGGAATCATCCAGCGGGAAGTGAAAACCCGTCAGGAGACCATTGAAGAAGCCAAGCAAGCAGGGCGAGATGATCTCGTCGCCTCCACACTTGCAGAGATCGAAGTTCTTCAGGTATATCTTCCCCAACCTCTCGGGGAGGATGAGCTCAGAGAGATCGTTCAACGATCAATCGAGGAAGTTGGCGCGTCCGACCCTCAGGATATGGGCAAAGTCATGAAAGTCCTTATGCCTCAGATACAAGGACGGGCGGATGGAAAAATGGCCAGCGACCTCGTCCGTGAGCTTCTCTCACCCCCACAGAAGGATTGATGGAAGAAACTACAGACACGAACCCAACCACTCTAGAGCGTTTACGGAGTGCATTAGCGGCAGCTCGTCTTTGGTTCATTCTACTTTTTGTAATCATCGGAACGATCGCTGCGCTCTCTATTCCTATTAACAACAGCGCTCAAACTTATGGCTTACAGGTTAGCGACGTCGCCCCCCAGGATATTCATGCTCTCTATGATTTGTCCTATGTCAGCGATGTCTTAACTGAACAAGAACGAACCGCCGCCAGTGAGAGCGTGGCACAGGTGTATGACCAACCAGACACAAATATCACCAGGCGGCAGTTAGAACGACTTCAGGCTACGCTTACATTCATTGATTCGGTCCGCAGCGATCCATACTCCACAAATGAGGAAAAGCTATCCGACTTGAGTTCAATGGCCGATATCCGTCTGGATACCGGCACTGCGCTTTCGATCTTAGAGTTGTCAGACTTGCACTGGCAAACCGTAAAAACTGAAACGCTCACCGTCGTTGAGCAAGTCATGCGCAATGAAATTCGCGAGGGGCGAATCGAGGAAGCGAGAAGAACCATACCTGCACTGGTGAGCATCTCCCTTCCCGAAAATCAAGCAACGATCGTCGAGGTACTCGCCCCCCCGTTCGTTACTCCTAACGCTATTCTTAACGTTGATGCCACGGAAGCCGCCCGAACTGCGGCCAGGGAATCCGTCGAGCCGATCATTAAAACCTATGTCGAAGGGGAAACAATCATCAGTCGGGGGGAAGTCGTCGGAGCGCTTGAAATCGAAGCTCTGTTGGAGTTTGACCTTCTCAAGCCCCCCAACCCTTGGCTGGAGATCGCTATTCGGTCTCTATTGGTCATCCTTCTGATCGGCATTTTCACGATCTTCGCCTACCGCATACACCCCAAGGAAATTACCAAGGCTAATCTCGCTTTTACGCTTAGCTTGCTCTTCATTATCATCACCCTTAGCATGCAGGCCCTGATACCTGGTCGAACCGTGTTTCCCTATATC
>JAUWFP010000058.1 GCA_030606845.1 Anaerolineales bacterium
TGCATATCATGGAGATCTGGAAGGAGGTCTAGGGGGAAATCCTTTCTCCCGACCCTGGTTATCTTCGTAGTGCTCTGGACAATCCCTATCGAAAAGGAACCGAGAAGCAAAGCGAGCAATCGCTCTAGATGGTTCAACCACCTCAGTCCACAGTTTTTATTGCAACATCTCTCTCACTAAAAGAATCCTGCGGGTGCAGACCCACAGGATTTTCGCAATAACAAGCTGCGTAAAGACGGTTTAGAATTTTGGCACTAACTCGTCTGCGAGACCGGGGGACGATCCCGCAGTACCTCCGGGCGAACATCGTCCATCCGCTCAGGCCTCTCTGCCGGAGCCTTGCCCGCGCCAACGCCTACGGCGAGTAATTCGCCATTACCGAGATCCCTTCCCACGACAATTGCGACCATACCCACCTCAAGATCACCGAAGCCATTGACACTTCCATCTCGGGATTTGTATTTGGTCGAACCATCCACGGAAAAACTCTTCTGCTCTCCGGAACGAGTCTCAATCGTAAGGGAATTGCCCCCAAGCGAGACGATCTTCCCGGAAGCGTTAACAATTTTGGGACGTTCGGGACGGTCTTCAGGATTTCCAGCCAGCACCACCAGAGCTTGATTGGTTCCATCTTCCATCGTAATCGCGCCCACCATGGCGACCATTCCCCGCTTAAGATCATGGATCCCGGTTACCGATCCATCACGGCTCCTGAATTTCGTCCGCTCGCCGGTGACGAAAGTGATGCTTTCGCCTTCATTTGATTGAACGGTGAAGGTCTCCTGCCCAGGGACGACCCCTGTGATTTCACCCGTGGTGCGGAAAATGCGGTCACGGATATCTCCGCCTGGAGTCCCTGCCGCCACAACGAGGGCGACGATGCCGTCATCTTCTGTATCCACAGCAGCTACGAGGGCGACCATGCCAGGCTCGAGATCGCCCAGCGCAATCACTTCACCATTACGGCTGCGGAAGCGAGTGCGATCGATGATGTTGATTGTCAGACTGCGCCCATCCTCCGTGAGGAGTGTAAAGTAGCTATCACCTACGCCGCCAACCTCACCCTTCAAGCGCATTATGTCGGGCAGTTCTTCAGGAGTGGCCGCAAATACTATTGAGGCGTTAATCGTCCCATCACCACGCTCCTGGCCTACGACGATGGTGCGCATATCAACGACCAAATCTTCAAATCCTTGAACAGAGCCGTTGCGGCTGCGATACTCGGTATTACCCGTGATATGCACGTGCACATCGGTTCCGCTGAGCGTGCGCAAAGCGAACGTATTTCCGGGGAAATCCACGTTGAGAATAACCCCTGCAACTCGGGTCTGATTGTCCGGTGCATCACCTTCGGCATAGGCAGCTCCGACTAATCCCAAAGTAAGAGCAGCGGTCACCAGTATGATCCTCGTCCATTTTGTAAACATCGCTAACCTCCTTCAATTTTGAATACACCCATATTTTCAAGGAAGTACGCGAAAGGATCATATCGACTATGTAAAAAGGCTGTAAAGTCGTGGGAGGGGTGAAAAGAGCCTTCCGGATCGAAATTCCATAAAACTCAAGGATCAATCATCGGGAAACTGAAGTTCCTCTTTTCCGGTTAACTTGTCATGGATGCGGTTGATCACGATGTCAAGGTGTCGGGGTTGGTGAACGAAATCGAGATCGTCCGTACGAATCGTCAGCACCGGGCAGATATCGAAGCGGTCAATCCATTCCACATACAGAGAATCGAGCAGCTCAAGGTACTCCTGGGTGATCCCCAACTCCATATCCCTGGCACGCTGCTGGATACGCCCCATCAGAACAGACACGGGCGCCTTTAGATGTATCAAAAGGTCCGGAGAAGGCAGTTTCCCCACGATGAGGTCGAACACCTTGCGGTAGTTCGTATAGTCGCGATCAGACAGCGTCCCTAATCTGAGAGCAGCCCGAGCGAAGATCTCCGCGTCCTCGTATATTGAGCGGTCGATAATCGTCGAAGCGGGAGAGTCGGCGAGAGCTAGATGCTGGTCTGCGCGGTGGCCGAGGAAAAAGACATTCAGGTGAAAAGCCCAGACTGCCATATCGGCGTAGAAGTCGGCGAGGTAGGGATTGTCAACCACAGATTCATAGGCAGTATCCCAACCTAAACGCTCCCCCAGCCGCTCTGTGAGGGACGTTTTTCCAGACCCGATGTTTCCGGCGACGAGCACGAAATGTTTGGCCATAGACAATCACTCCTTGACAGCATGAATCATCGAATTAAATTAGAGTTGTGATTTTAGATTTTCTATGCAAGATGAGCAAACCTAAAGTGACCAATTCCCAATTGCAACCTGTAGCGGATGAATGTCTTATGAAGGCTCATCCGTTTGCATGAGCAGTGAACGGATCTCTTCAAGTTGTTTATCGGAAACGTCGAAGCCTTCGAGCTTCCCCTCCGCACCAGAGACGATCCGTCGTCCAAGTTCTGTATGAGCCCAGACTTTAAGGTCTTCCTCGAGCGGGGACCCAACTACATCCTCACGAACGATCTTGCCATCCTCCATTACCAGAATGCGGCTCGTTTCACGCGCGACGGCGAGGTCGTGCGTGACAATAACAAAAGTCACCCCCTGGCTTCGATTCAATTCGCGTATTAGCTCCATTAGATCATGCCCAGCGGCGCTATCCAGATTACCTGTAGGTTCATCAGCGAGCACAAGTGGAGGGTTATTCGCCAGCGCGCGAGCTACGGCAACACGTTGGCGTTGCCCTCCAGAAAGTTGATTGGGTAAGTGGTCTCGACGATCTGCTAAGTCTACCAACTCCAGAAGTTCCTCTGCTCGCGCTTTGCTCTCCGCTGCGGTCAAACGTCCAACCATCGGCACTTCAAGGTTTTCAAGTGCCGTCAGCGTTGGGAGCAAGTTATGCAATTGAAAAATGAAACCGACTGTGTTTGCGCGGAAAGCGGCTTTATTCTCGATCTTCGCCAAATCCTGGCCACCGATGAAAATCGTCCCCCTCGTTGGCTTATCGAGCGCGCCGAGGACGTTCAGGAGCGTACTTTTTCCGCTGCCACTCGGCCCCATGATTGCTAGAAGTTCTCCATGCTTGACCCGCAAATCGACGCCGTCAAGCGCACGAATCTCCTCTCCATCACCATACACCCGCACCAAATCGTTAGCCTCAATTAGCCATTCATTAGCAGCATCCATCATCAACCCTCATCGTGTGTATTAAACGAGGTCATGACCTCCCCACCGCGATCAACGCTCAATTTCGATATCGACAAATGCCGTCATCCCCCACCTGACTTTCTCCGGAACTTCATTCAGTTCAATGATCACTTTATAGTTCACGCCCGAACCCTCATCTGATTTACTGGCGATGTAAACAACCTGACCCTCAACCACAATATCTGGCAACGCGTCAAAAGTGATGGTTGCGAAATTGCCGATCTCGATTTGCGCGGCATCAATCTCGTTCAGGTCCGTGGTCTCCACCCATAGCGTTTGTAAATCTGCCAATACAACCAGAGGCTGTCCAGGAGCGACCCACTCCTTTTCTTGTGGGTAGACATCACTGACAGTCCCGGCGAAAGGTGCTTCTAAAACGAGGAAAGAGAGGGCGGCCTCAGCCGCTTTTACCTGAGCCTTCGCAGCAGTGACCCGCGCTTCCGCTCGCTCGAGGGTTTCGGGATCCGGCCCATCCTTAACTCTTTCCCAATTCTGTTCAGCAACACCGAGTTCCGCCTCGGTTATGGAAAGCTTGGCATCGAGAACGGCTTGCTCTGTCTCATCTGGATAACCTAAATACCAGTTAAGCCTCCTGAGCGCGGCATCGCGAGCGCTGCGTGCAGAAGAAAGTTCAATCAATGCCATCGCCCGTTGGGCGTCATCCTCGGGCCGACCAGAGTAATGGTCGTAATTGCCTTTTGCTTGATCGACCTCTTCCTCCGCAAGCAAGAGGCCAGCTTGCGCAGAGTCGATCGTGGATTGGCTGGCTCGATAACCTTCCTGCTGGACCTGCCAGTTATACTCTGCATCTTCAAGCGCATCCTGGGCATTCGCGAAGGAAAGCTGCGTCTGTGCACTAACAAGAGCAGATGTGCGGTGCACCTCATCCAGGCTTTGGTTTGCGAGGATGAGTTCTAAGCGAGCAGCCTCCAACGCAGCATGAGCCTGTTCTCTCCCCTTTAGAGCCATCAGGGTTTGTCCCTTCTCAACCATCTCCCCCTCTTCAACCATGATTACATCAACAATGCCTGGAGTTGAGAAACTCAAGATAACTCTTTTGGAAGGGAGCACAATACCCGTAGCACTGACAATGGGCTGAAAATCCTCCAGAATGACGCTGTTGGGCTCCTCGGTTAAGTCGGGAGTGCTTTGACTGCACGCGGGAAGAAAGAGAATCACAGTAATCACCAGAAAACTCAAAGCTCGCAGCGCTCTTTTGCTATTCATATTCAACCATCCTTAGATTCGATTTCCGATTTAATTCTTTCACTAGAAACAACGCTCATTCATAACGCAACGCCTCTACCGGTTCAAGACGGGTGGCTCTCAGCGCTGGATATAACCCACCAATCAATCCTAATAGAAGAGCCACCGTGAAGGCGCGGGCGAAGATCTCAAGAGTCCAGATCGGTTGAGCAGCCTCACCGATCATCGGAATTAAGTTCAACAGAGCAACCAATCCAAACGCAATGAAAACACCCATTACACCGCCGATAAGCCCTAAGAGCAAGGCCTCGCGGAATATCAAGCCCAGGACTCGGAAACGTGACCAACCAACAGCACGCAGCACTCCGATTTCACGTGTGCGCTCAAGCACAGCCATAAGCATGGAATTCATCACACCGACCCCACCGACCATGATCGCCAGGGCGGAGATCCCATCCATCATCCCGGATGCAGCTTCCATATCTGGCATCTGCTCGGCGAACTCACCCGCCAGCGCTGCATGAGTTCCATCGATCGTCGTGTTGATCTTTTCGACGACGGCTGGCGCATCATCTGGATTGTGAACCTTCACCGCGTACATCGTCACCTTACGGGGACGACCGATGAAGGCTTGGGCATCGCGCAGCGTCATGACGCCTCCCAATCCCTCCCACCCAATCTCGCTCTCGTAGATTCCCACGACGCGGAATCGTTGGCGGTTCAATTCGATGGTATCACCGACATCTTTGTTTAATGCCTCAGCTATCGTCTTCCCCAACATAATCTGATGATTTCCCTCAATGCGCCGGCCCTGATCCATCACGTAGCGGCGAATGGCGTATTCATTGGGAGAAAAGCCCTGCAAGATGAAGAAACTGTTTGCCTCCGGCAGCATAACGGCTGAGAAAACCATCCCGCTCACATTCTGCACATCGGGAAATGCGGCAATCCTTGCACCTATCCGTTGATCTAAAGCGCTCAAACTGGTATCGGCGATATTTGACTGCCGCACCATGATCTCCGTGCCCGCACCAATTGCCATTGAGTTGAGTGACTCCCCGGCTCCTGTGATCATTCCATCTAAGGCCATGATGCCGCCGGTGGTGAGCCCGATCGCGGCGACGGTTAGGAACGTGCGTGTTGTCCGCTGCCACAAGCTCTGCACAGCCATCCCACCGATCGGGAAACGACGTACATGCTGACTGGCAGTTCCGCCCTCATAGCTCATCGCTTCGACGGGCTCTAGCAGGGAAGCTCGCCAGGCAGGGTACAGCCCGGCAACCAAGCCCAATGTGAAAACAACAGCAAATGCCTGGAGGATGAGGCTAGAAGAGATCGTAGCGGTAGATGCGCCAAAGAGTTGTGCGAAGTCAGATAAGGCGATCAAAGCTAGATAGCCAAGCCCTACACCAAGAAGTCCGCCAGCCAAACAAACAATGAGCGATTCGCCAAAGATCATCCAAAGGATGCGTCTATTAGGCCAGCCGAGCGCTTTGAGCACACCGATCTCACGAGTGCGCTCGTAGACGGCCATTAACTGCGCGTTCATCATCCCCACGCCGCCGATCACAATCGCAAGTCCAGCGACAGCCCAAACAGTTCCTTTCAAGGCATCGCCCATAATCTGTTTGTCAGCGAAATTAGCTGTCCCACTTAGATCCAGATCGGGCATAACCTTCTCGACGCGCCTGGAGAATCGTTCCTCAAGCTGGGGGTCTTTCAATTGAATATAAAAGAGACTGACTTGACGGGGTTTTCCAAGCAGTTGTTGTGCTTCATCCAACGGCAGCACCGCGCCGCCATCCTCGAATGCATCTCCGGTTTGGAAAATCCCGATTATGCGGTAAGCAGTGTCACTCAAGCGAATGGTGTCGCCCACCGTTTTCCCCATGGCTTCAGCAGCGGCCAAACCCAGGAGAATCGGATTCCCGGCCGTGCGCGAAGGACCGCTCGTGTTAAACCCATCCCCTTCGATAACCTGACAGCGCTCCAAGACAAAGCTATCCTGTGGATATCCAAAAATGAAGAAATAGGGGAACTCCCCCGCAGGGACAAATCCTTGCATCATCCCACTTACCGCCGACACCTCCGGCATTGCCCGCAATTTCGGTCCAACAGCTTCCTCCACCGAGCTGAAGCTGATATCAAAGGCATTCGGTTGGCTGATGACGAGATCTGCCTGGCTGCCCGAAAGCATCGAACTGTACCCCACCTCCATACCTTCAGCGAGGGCACCCAGCCCAACAATAGCCGCCACCCCGAGGGCGATGCCAAACACGGTGAGAAAAGTTCTACCTTTGCGTCTCGTAATATTCTTCCAAATCACGCTGCAACCTTATGGTGATGATCCAGATTCATTTGCCGATACACACCATCACGCTCTGTCTCGCCATTCCCCGTCTTTCACATGTGTATGAAGGATTGGGATTCAAGATTCGGGCCAAAGAGATCGAACCTTGGTTTCCCAGAATGGAGCGTATGGGTCTCGCTTGATAAATTCAGTATACCGACAGATCAGGATTTCTTCGTCTTTTGGGGGGATCCGTCCGCATTTCATCAGAGATATGTCCGTCTTTAATCAGATAACGTCTTTCCACTCGCGTGGAAGAACCCTTTCAGTTTAGCGGACACTTCCACTCTTCCCCTATAGAACTTATTTCCTTGCAAACCTGCCTGGTTTCTCGCATTCAAGATGGTGATCGTAATCCGGCTCCGGAGGAATCCATCGAAAGATTCCATTCCCAACGATGACATCCGGGGCAGATAATGCCTCGGGTTATCAGCGATAAAGAATTGACAACTTCAAAATCGAGAGGAGCGCAGCAGACGTGGTCCAAGACGATCGATAAACCAGCCGAAGTACATTTCAATCCAGGGGACTACCCATAACAAACGTGGAACGTAAATCGCACGCCTGGGTTTCTTTATAAGCTCCATAATTCGCTGGGCTACCGTCTCTGGTTGAACTGCAAGATGTTGAAACGGAATAACACCACTTCCGGAGTGTGCAGCCACCTTATTATAGAAAGGCGTCTTGACCGCTCCTGTTCGGACCACGCTCACATTAACTCCTGTGTTCACAAGTTCTCGATAAAGCGAGGTTGTAAAGCCATCGAGAAATGCTTTGGTTGCTCCGTAGAGCGCTACTCCCTGGCTGGGAATACTGGCCACAATCGAGCCTACATTGATGATATACCCGCGATTAACTCTTTTCATCTCCGGTAGAAATTGAAGCGTAAGACCCGTCACTGCTTGTACGTTAACCGCGAGCATGCTTCTGGCTACCGTCCACGGCATCTCCTCCCCAAATCCATACCAGCCGAACCCGGCATTATTGAGCAAGACCTCGATCGGGGCGCCAATTTTCTTCACCTGCTCAGCGATGGCTGCATAAGATTCTTCCTGGCTCAGATCTGAGCAGATGATATCTGCTTGCCCACCTGACTTCCGGAGTTTGGATTGAAGCTTCTCCAGGCGATCCCGGCGGCGGGCGATCAAGACCAGGTGGAAACCCGCAGCGGAGAGCTGCAGCGCGGCCGCTTCACCTATCCCGCTTGAAGCGCCCGTAACAACTGCGATACCTGCAGATTTTCTCGGTTCAATCATTATGCCCTTCAAGTTTGCACACGTGATTTACTCATGATCCAAGCGCGAATTACCGGTCGGAAGAGGCGAATAAAGAAGCGACGAAAGCCAATACTTTCTTTTACATCCTCGACGTAATCCGACAATGTCAGCCGTTGGAAATTCAGTGCCTTCTGACTCTCCTCAGTGTCTAACCAATCAACGGGATACGGTTCATCTGTGAAGGCGTCCTCCGGCAGCATTCCAATCCCGGCGGCTTCCATCACCCCCTTCACAAGCTCACGCTGATAGAGCTGACAGTCGGATCCGCCGCCGATATGCAAGATCTTTCCCCAAATTTCATCCGCCTCCAGTCCATTCGCAATTGCTAAACCCACATCTCTTCTATGCACGAACTCGATGCGGTTGTTCAGCGGGACATCAAACATCGCCGGGTCCATCAGAAGGCGTACTGGAAGGGATGCGCCCAAGCGGTAGATTGCCCAAGTTAATCCCGAGCTCTGGATCATCTCCTCGCATTCGACCTTGTGTTTTGCATAGTGTTCGATGGGATGTGGAGTATCCAATATTGTCCGCGGTGGCGGCAAATGCTGGGTCTTGCCATAGATATGGAGCGACGAAGAGAATAGGATCTTAGGGGGCTGTGGCTGCTGTTTCATGGCATCAAGCAAGTTCTTCGTGCCCCCAACATTAATCTCCCGCGCCCATTCAGGCTCTGTCTCGCTGCTGACTCCGGTCGCAGAAAGCGTGGGAATCACGAATGCCAGATGGACAACGATGTGAATATCTCGTAGCGCCTCCGTTAGATCCTCTGGTCGGCGTAGGTCCCCCCAGAAGATCTGCGCTCTCTGCTCATACGATCTAGCGACACGCTCATTCGCTTTCGTCTTAAGGTCAAAGCAGCGCACCTTGTGCCCGCGCCCGAGGAGCTCATCCAACGCGCTCTGGCCAATATTTCCAAAAGCTCCAGTGAGAAGTACGTTCATTTATTTACCTCGCAGCTATTCCATGAAGCAGGAGTTCCAGCGCTTCCTGGGTTATGTCTTGCCAGTCCTCTCCACCTGTATCCAGAAGACCTTGAACGAGCATCCCCACCGCCAGAGCGATTAGGACGCGGGCTGTATTGTGAGGGGCAAGATCTCTTAGACTCCCCTCATCTATCCCCCGCTGGATCAGGGCGGCAAAGAAATCGCGATAGCGCTGAAACGGCTCGACCGTAGCATCCCAAACTTCTGGGTCTCGTATAGCCCTGCTCCAAAATTCAAGGAAAATCGGGAGTTGTGGACCGCCAACATCGAGCACCTGCCCAATGATCTCGCCCATGGAGAGCAACCCCTCTTTTACATCCTCGGTCGACTCATCTATTAGAACGAGCTGCTCATCCAATCCCTTTAACCAGCGCTGCATAAGCTCTAAAAAAATGGACTGTTTAGTCTCGAAATGATGATAGAACGCCCCTTTGCTCACACCCGCGGCGTCGCAGATCATTGAAACACTCGTCGCCTCGTAGCCCTGTACGGCGAATAAATGCTCCGCCGCTTTCAGGATGCTTTCTTTCGTTTGCGTTGCCCGATCTTGCTGTTTCATCATCTCCTCACAATCATACCGACCGGTCGGTATGATATATTAACCGAAATACCCCCTTGCTGCAAGGGGTAGAAACTCCTACTTCTTATGGAATTTTTTTGGCCCACGAAGAACTACATGTAGACACCGTCATCAGCGGAGAGATCTTCTAGAAACATCCTAGGGATTTCTCGCGGAGTTTATCCTGAGCGAAGCCGAAGGGTTCGAAATGACATTGTTTAATTCAGTTCACTCCCCGCGCTTGTCATTGCGAAGAGCCCGCCAGGGCAACGTGGCAATCTCCACGCAAGAAAGGAAGAGATTGCTTCGCTCCGCTCGCAATAACATTAAGGGGTGGGCTTCGTCAGCTAGGGACGGTGTCCGTTTCAAAGGAGGAGTCCCTTAGAGCAACATCCTAGGGATTTCTCGCGGAGTTTAGCCTGAGCGAAGCCGAAGGGCTCGAAATGACATTATTTCAGAGCCCTTCCCGCGCTGGTCATTGCGAGGAACGGAGTGACGAAGCAATCCCCTTCACTCTCCGAGGATTTTAACCAGCACCCTTTTCCTTCTCCCCCCATCAAATTCGCCATAGAAGATCTGCTCCCAGGGTCCGAAATCAAGC
>JAUWFP010000018.1 GCA_030606845.1 Anaerolineales bacterium
CAATACTCTGAAGACGGATCTCAGACAGAGAATGATCATGCTCTGGTTTTGCGGTTTGAACCATTAAGTTCTCTATGGCAATATTCGTGATCGTCCCTAAGCCTTTGATGTAATCTATAGGCTCGTATTCTTTTTCATCCTCCACGTGGATATGCATGCGGTACATTCCATCACCTTCGCCGACCTGGATGGACGTGCCAATCTCCTCTAGTTTTGTGTAGAAGGACCCGAGATCTAACGACTCCTCGGGAGAGAAGTCAATGATGACTTCCCAATCCTGACCAGGTTCGATGGACTCTGCTGCTCTGTCTAGGTCAAGCAAGCTCAAAGGTTGGACGCTGAGAAGTGGTTGATCAAGCGGCAGTCGGTAAGCGGCGCGAAGCATGCCTTCTAGGATGAAGAACAAACCTTTACCGCCGCTATCGACGACACCAGCATCCTTTAATACTGGCAAGAGGTCGGGAGTCCGTTCGACGGATTCGTCGGCGGCTTCCACAACCCGCTCGAGAAGTTCGAGGGTGGAAGTCATTCCACCATCCAATGCTTTTTGTGCCTCAGCAGCTATGTCTTTTGAGACGGTGAGGATTGTTCCCTCCACGGGGCGTACGACACCTTTATACGCTGTCTCGCTCGCCTCTTTCAGGGAGGAAGCGAAGGATTCGGCGGTCATCTTTTCTTCGTTTTCCAGAACGCGTGCGAACCCGCGCCAAATCTGTGAAAGAATGACACCAGAATTGCCGCGTGCACCCATGAGTGCGCCTTGTGCTATTGCAGATGCCACATCTCCGACTGAGCGTTCGCTAATATTGCCGATCTCATCCACTGCCGACTGCATCGTCAGGACCATGTTGGTTCCAGTATCACCATCCGGAACGGGAAATACATTCAATGAGTTTACGAGCTGCTGGTTGGTTCGGAGCCAGTCCAGACTAGCGTAAAGCATCTGGCTCAGGATGGCTCCATCGATCTCTGTAGCTCCCTCAAGAAGGCGCGCTCGAAGCTCTGGATCTATATCTTTGTGCGGCTTGCTCATCAAGCCTCCGTTTAGCGATTATTCTCTGCTGCTGATCCGTAAGCCTTGAACATGAACGTTCACAGCTTTAACAGGCATACCAAGTGATCTCTCTACCTGGTAGTGTACGATGTTGGCGACACTCGCAGCGACAGAAGAAATTCGGGTTTGATATTCAATGATGATGTACAGATCAATGGTGATTTGATCGTCAGCAGTGCTGACCTGCACACCGTGCCGAGGGTCGCGTACGAGAGCCTGGGTGATGCCGTCGACGATGTTCTTCGAGGCCATGCCAACAACACCGTACGACTGCAGTGCGGATTGCGATGCAATTGTGGCGATCGCCTTAGGTGAGACGATGATTCGCCCTAGAAACGTGCTTTCGTCGGTCATTCGATTCCTCTCCCATCATAGAGCTAGACATTGATGGACGGTCTAAGCTGTGGTAACATTTGCGCCGGTCGAAAAATAAACAATTTCGTTAGAAAGGAAGCATCCCAGATGGCTAAGTGTGAGAATTGCGGCAAAAAAACCATGTTCGGGCAGAGCCGTAGCTTCTCCATGAAGGCGACGAAACGCAAGTTTCGTCCCAACCTTCAGAAAGTGCAGGTCATGGAAGGCGGGCGCATGGTTCAGAAGACGCTGTGTACGAAGTGTATTAAACGGATGGCTCGCGTCTAGTCTTTTACCTTCCTCCCACTAATTCTAATCGCAACCCGTGGTCGCCTTCAAGGCGACCTGTTGCGTTCACCTTAATTCTATCCCAAGTGAAGATTGTAACTCACGAATGCCAGCCGTGATCCCCTTTGAGTGCTGGAAGATTGCACTGGCGGCGACGAAATAATCTGCCCCTGCATCAGCGCATGCGGGCCCTGTCCTGGAATTAATTCCGCCATCCACTTGTATGTGAGTGTTCAGACCCGTTGCGTCGATTAAGCTGCGCGTGCGGCGAACTTTTTCTACAGAAGACTCGATGAAGCTTTGGCCGGCAAAACCAGGCTGAACGGTCATCACCAGAACAAGGTCAACCAGATCGAGAATGTCTTTGATCTCATCAACCGCTGTTCCAGGGCTAATCGCTATGCCGGCATTTAGTCCCATATTCCGGATCATGCTGAGCGTATTTCGTACTTGAGGGCAGACCTCATAATGAACGCTGATTGCACTCGCCCCTGCTGCGGCAAAGACCTCCAAATAACACTCCGGATTTTCAATCATCAGATGAACATCGAGTGGCAGATCTGTTGCCCGTCTACAAGCCTCGACGAAGCCTGGACCCAGCGCAATGTTGGGAACGAAGTGCCCGTCCATGATATCTAGATGAAACCAATCGGCACCAGCAGCAGCGCACTCCGCGATTGCATCACCCAAGTTTAAAAAATCCGCCGATAGGATCGACGGCATGATGACGTAATTCTTGACCATCATGTAATCATACCTTTCGGGTCAGGAAATGACAAGACAAATGAATTTTTGGCATCTGGGGATGCCTCAATCAGAGTCGTTTCTCTGTTTTTCAGCGGCCAACTGACCGCACCCCGCTTGGATATCGATCCCACGGCGGACGCGGATCGTTGTGGAGATCCCAGCCTGTTCTAAGGCATTTTGGAAACGTGTGACTTGATCGAGGTTAGCAGCTTTCCCTTCATAGCCATCAGTTGGGTTGAGAGGGATGATGTTTATATGGCAGTTCATTCTGTGTACCCAATCCGCCAGTGCTGCAGCTTGTTCATCTCCGTCATTTACCCCTTGAATGAGCGCCCATTCGAAGGTGATCCTCCGTCCACTCTGCACCGTATAGGAGCGGCATGCGGGCATCAACGCCTCCAGCGGGTAGCGGCGATTGATCGGCAGCAACCGTTCACGTAAGGCATTTGTCGCTGCATGCAGTGAGATTGCGAGGTTCGCCTGACGACGTTCTTGTGTAAACCGTTCGATCATCGGGACCAAGCCAACCGTGGAAATTGTAAATCGACGTTTTCCGAAATTGAAACCTTCCGGGTCGTTCAGGCGGTCGATCACATCCATCGAGGCTTCGTAATTCTGAAAGGGTTCACCCATTCCCATAAATACGATGTTCGAAAGGCGGTCGCCGTTGGTGCCAAGCTGCCTTGCCACCCTGATTACCTGTTCAATAATCTCGCCCGAGCTCAGGTTGCGCTTGAAGCCCATCTGGCCCGTGGCGCAAAACACACAACCCATGCCACAGCCGATTTGAGTAGAAATACAGGCTGTATGGCGGCGGTGGTAACGCATCAGAACAACTTCAATCGCCTTTTCATCCTGTGTTTCCAGGAGATACTTTTCAGTTTCGCCGTCCCGGGAGCTGACTGTTGATTGAACGGTCAGGGCAGAGAAGGTGAGCGTTGTTTCCAGTTGTTCGCGTAGATTTTCAGGGAGGTTGGAGATTTTCTTAGGGGAGGGCGCTAAGTTCTTATATATACCCTCCCATAGCTGTCGAGCACGGTAGCGTTCAGCGCCGAGTGCCTGCAGGTGGGCCTCTACCTGGGGCAGGCTCAGGTCGAAGAAGAATGGCTTCGATTTCACTCGTGTGTCCTTGTGAGCTCGCGCGTGAGGGATGGCAGGTCATCAAAAATCCAATCAGGTTTGATCGTCGATGCTTCCGCCTGATCACTCGATGTCACCCCGGTGAGAAGCAAACCGGCTGCTATACCAGCACGTTGAGCGCCTAAGATGTCGGTCTCGAGCCGGTCACCCAGGGCAAGGATCTGCTCGGCTGTAAGACCCAATCGTTCTCTAGCGAGGTTAAAAAGACGGGGTTCCGGCTTGCCGATAATCAGCGGTTCCACGTTTGTTGTGAGTTGAACGGCGGTGATGAAAGCGCCTGCACCAGGAGCCTGTCCACGCTCAATCGGAAAACTCAGGTCCGGGTTGGTTGCGACGAAAAGTGCCCCCGATTGAATGGCGATGGAAGCTTCGGTCATCTTCGCCCAGCTGATTTCTCGATCGAAGCCCATTACGACGGCTTGCACACCGTCGGCTGAGTCATGAAGGCGGAACCCTGCAGCGGATAGCGCGCCCTTCAGCGCATCTTCCCCGATGGCGTAGATCGTGGCTCCAGAGGGGAATTTATGCTGCAGGTGAGCTGCGGTTGCTTGTGAGGAGGTCAAAACCTCAGCCGGATCGATCTGTACGCCAGCGTCGTCCATGCGATCAACCACACTCTTCGGTGTGGCGGTGGAGTTATTTGTGACCAGTAAAAACGGCATGGAGTTGGTCCGTAGGAATATAAAGAATTCGGGTACGCCCTCCAGAAAAGTCCGCCCGCGCCAAAGCACGCCGTCCATATCGATAATCAGACCTTTGATGTCTGCCAGTTTTCTCATAGTTGACTTAGGAATAGCATCGTGAAGTTCCCTATTTTAGGTGTCGAGTGGAGCCGCAGATTTTTGCGTGGATCTCCTGAAATCAGCCGCAGAATTTCTTCAGCAGGTATTCATAGACTGGTTGATCGATGCGGCCCTTTTCAAAATCCATGCGCTCTTCGAAATTCTCGTTGCCGATGAACTGGCGGAGCGCGGTCTGTGTTTTTTGATCATATTCTCCCGTGATTTCCTCGATTTCATAGCCCAGGGTCTGCATTATTTTCTGCAGAGCTTCGCAGACTACGGTGTCGATTTCAAGCTCATCTTCAGATGGACTTTTCCCGAAATACAGGTTATGAAGCCCGAGGATATCCCTCAGCCGCGAGACGGGGTCTTCGTGATCGTCGACACGATAATCGATCCAGCGGTCGTTAAAGCCCCCGTATCCGCCTTCGGGTTTTACGACGTAGATCGCCGCGCTCTGTTTCCCGCGGCGGTCGCCACCTGCCTTATCGGCGGCAAGTAACGCATCGAGCAAGCGTTCGGGAAGGTCTTTCTTTGAGGCCTCAAATGTGGAAGCCATCTGCTCGATCACTTCCGGACCGGCGAGTATATTTCCCTGAACGCAGTAATTCTCACCAGTCTTCCCGCCGGCCCATTCGAAGCAATCTGCGCCTGTGAAGGTCGCTGAACGGCCTTGTGCATCGACGATCCCAACCTGGCGAAGCTCTCGCTCCTCGTCATTCGCCAGTAACTCATTCAAAGCTTCCTGGGCGGAGCGGCCCTTAGACATGAGTTCCAATCCTTGCGGACCGAAGGATGTATTGGCATAAGATTGTGTGGCGACGGCGCCTGCACCCGCTTGAGCCCAAGGGACGACAGCGCCGACGGCCAGGAACTTTGAGGCGACGGCGATGCCCCAAGCACCCACAGCCGCATCGTAAGCAACGATTGAGAAAGTAGAAATTCTATTCATTTTTATTTCCTGAGAGAGTGAATTGGATCAAGCGGCGTCTGGCAGGCTCTTGTCGCTGATCGGGAACTCCTCCCCGTTTTCATCGTAGAGGTGGGGTTTTCCCGTTCGGTGAATAGCCTGCTCATCAACTAAAACACGGCTGATGTCTGGGCAGGAAGGGATGTCGTACATCACGTCGAGCAGAGCACCTTCGATGATTGCACGTAGGCCGCGCGCTCCTGTCTCTCGTTCGAGAGCGAGCTGGGCGGCTGCAGTGAGCGCTTCTTCGGTGAAATCAAGCTCCACCTTATCCATCTCAAGCAGGCGTTTATACTGCCGGACGAGTGCATTGCGCGGCTCGGTCAGGATGGCGCGAAGCGCTTCCGCATCGAGGGGATCAACGTTTGTCACAACTGGCAGACGACCGACGATTTCCGGGATCATCCCGAAGCGCATCAGATCGTCGGGTATGATCAGGCGTAGAAGGGCGCTCTCCTCGAGTTTTTGTGCCAATGAGTCCGTGACCGTTCCGGAGAAACCCATTCTGCCACGGTGTCCAACGCGCTCGGCGACGATATCCGCCAGCCCGGAGAATGTGCCGCCGCAGATAAAAAGAACATCGGAGGTATCGACCTGAATGAACTCTTGCTGTGGATGCTTCCTACCCCCTTGCGGCGGGACGTTCACAACCGCGCCCTCGATGATCTTCAATAGTGCCTGCTGGACTCCCTCGCCAGAGACGTCGCGAGTGATGCTCGGATTATCGCCGCTTTTGCGGGCGGTTTTGTCAATTTCATCGATATAAACGATGCCGCGCTCGGCGCGCTGAACGTTGAAATCGGAAGCCTGCAGTAGGCGCAGGAGGATATTCTCTACATCTTCACCAACATAGCCAGCCTCAGTAAGCGCTGTGGCGTCGGCGATACAGAAGGGTACATCTAGACTGCGGGCCAAGGTTTGGGCAAGAAGTGTCTTACCGCTTCCCGTGGGGCCAGCCAGTAGAATATTGGCCTTATCCAATTCCACGTCGTGGTGGCCGCGGTTAGCGATGCGTTTGTAATGGTTGTAGACAGCCACAGAGAGCACGCGTTTTGCGTGCTCCTGGCTAACAACATATTCCTCAAGATTATCGTAGATTTCTCGAGGGGATAGGGATGGTTTACCGGAAGAGGAAAGACCACCAGACGGCCGGGCTCCTTCGCCCTCTAAGATATCCTGGCAGAGGTCGACACATTCATTGCAAATGAAGACGCCTTCAGGGCCGGCGATAAGGCGATGGATTGTCTCCTCATCGCGGCTGCAGAAGGAGCAACGGCGTGCCTCGGGTACCTGTGGTTCCTGTTTCTTGGGCATAGACCTAGACTTTTATTTCTTTTTTTCCTCTTTATCCTCGTCTTCATAGGGTTCGAGGATATGGTCGATGAGGCCGTATTCCTGTGCAGTCTTTCCGGTCATGTAGAAATCGCGCTCTGTATCCCGCTCGATAATATCCAGTGGTTGACCGGTATGGCTTACGAGTATGTTATTCAATTCTTCACGTAAACGCAAGATCTCTTCTGCCTGGATGGCAATATCCGTTGCCTGACCCTGGATGCTGCTCAAGGGTTGGTGTAGGTGGATCGTTGCGTGCGGTAGGGCGTAACGTTTCCCTTTCGTCCCTGCGGCTAACAGAATCGTACCAAACGAAGCAGTCATGCCTACAGCGACTGTAGAAATCGGCGAGCGGACTTGTAGCATGGTGTCGTAGATTGCAAGACCAGAATAAATCTGGCCACCAGGGCTATTGATATACATGTTAATCTGTCGGTCGGGATCCTCTCGGTCGAGGAACAATAGCTGTGCAACCATAAGGTTGGACACCTGATCGTTTATGGGGGTGCCAAGGAAAATGATGCGTTCCCGTAAGAGCAGCGAGTAGATATCATAGGCGCGCTCACCACGCCCGCTCGATTCGATTACCATTGGAATTATTGAACGCGGATCTTTACCATCCATGATTGGAACCTTACTCCTTTTCCATGTCATCTGCATCTGAGTCCTCAGGTGCAGAATCCATACCATTATTCTCTTCTTTGCCGTTAACTTCTATAGTAGATACATCCTGTTCTTCTGTTTCACCTTTGGCGATTGCAATTATGCGGCGTATTGCCTTATCGGTAAGAACATCCATGGCAATGCGATGACGCCCTGCGGGGGATTCGAACGCTTCAAGAAGTCGTTTATCAGCTTCCGCCCCTAAAGGTTCGATAAGGCGCTTAATCTCAGCGTCAATTTCATCGTCTTCTACCTTCAGTTCCTCAACGTCGACAATTTTGCCCAATACAAGGCCGCGCTTGATACGCTCAATTGCTTCAGGTTCGAGCTCCTCGCGGAGATCTTCCTCCGTTTTTCCTTCGATCTTCAAATAATCCTCGAGCGCAAGATTTTGGTTACCCAGGCGCATACGTAGATCTTGCAGGAGGTTCTCCGTCTCTTCCTGAAGGACGATGGGCGGATATTCCACAGAAGCTCCTTCGACGATTTTCTGCATGATTTCGTCCCTGTGTTGGTTTTCCGCCTCCATTTCCGCCTGTTTCTGAAGGTTCTCGCGAAACTTCACTCGCAGATCGAGCAAGCTTTCAAATTCACCCAAGTTTTGCGCCAGTTCGTCCGACCACTCCGGGATGAAGCGGGATTTCACTTCCAGGCACTTGATGTGAAACTTGGCTGCTCGTTTTCTCAGATCTTCATTTGGATGGTCGTCAGGAAAAGTGTATTCGTAGGATTTTTCATCCCCGGCGGTCAGGCCCAGAAGATGCTCCATAACGCCAGGGGTGGGGACATCGGTATCCGGGTCGACCAGGACGGAGATGTCCTTCATGTCGAGCAATTGTGCGTCTTCCTCTTCCTCTGGATCAAGGAGTTCGCCAGATAAATCGATGATCACCAGATCTGACTCTTCAGCCGGGCGATCGACAGGTTCTATCAACGCTTGTCGCTGACGAATTTCCTCTATTGCCTCTTCAAAAGCCTCGTCCGTGACTTCAGCGTCTTCGAAGGGGATCCTAATATCTCGATATGCGCCCAGGTCGACCTCGGGCGCAAGGGGCACCATATAGCGAAGCTTGAGCGGATCTTCACGGATAACTTCCTCTAGCGAGCCGGGAGCGTAAGGTTCGATCTCGGCTTCTTCGAGGGCGTCACGATAGATTTCCTGGCCGAGGCGCTCCAGCGCCTCTTCGAAGATAACATCTTCACCGAATTTCCCCACGACAACCTCGTAGGGCGCCTTCCCAGGGCGAAATCCGGGAATCTTGGTCCCTCGGCTGAGACGTCGTGCGGCGGCGTGCATTGCTGTCTGAAGTTGGTCCGAAGCGACTTCAATTTGAAGTTCAACTTGGCGGTTTTCCAGGTCCTGTCTTTCGATTTTCAATATCCTTTCCTTCCTGGCAGTTATGAATATTTACAGGGGAAAATTGATGGCTTGATCTTCCTAAATGAGATCAAGCCAAGCGAACAGCTCGCAGTGGGGAAGGTGGGATTTGAACCCACACGCCCAAGGGCACGTGATTCTAAGTCACGCCTGTCTGCCAATTCCAGCACTTCCCCCAATGTAAAGATTATAACTTTCGCTCGAAGGAGTGTAAAGGTGGGCTGGGGGGAAATGAAGGGAATCGGTTTTTATGGATGCGCAGTATAACAAATGCCGTGGTGGATCAGGTGATCTCCAGGAGTGTAGCGCGCATCTGCGCAAGATGCAGGAGATCATGGTCCGTTGTGATTCCCATCAACTCGAGCAAAGAAGAAGGACCCAGCAGGGAGTGCACAGCGGGCCTGCCCCATTCGTCCTCGGTGAGAACATCCAGTTCTTGCAGAAGGGCCACCCGTGCTTCGAGAAAAGCACCTAACGCCTCCGGGCCGGATTGACTGATGTAATCTCGCTCCTCCGCCCAGGGATCGGTGTCGAGCGCCGTCAGATGGGGTGGTTCGGCGGCGGAGAAAGCTGCAAGCCGAGGTCGATTGACTTCCATCTCTACATCGCGTAGATGACAGACGATTTCCACCGGCGCCCATTCACCCGCTGCAGGTCGTCGTTTCCACTCGTCGTCCGTGAGCTTATGAACGACTGTAGCAAGCGCGCCAGCATGCCCGCGGAAGCGGGCGGATATCGCCTGCGCTGTGCGGATTTCATCGGGATCGGGGACGTCAATTTGCTGCTCTATCCACCCAAGCAGATCGTTTAAACTTCCGCCGGGGTACTTATCACCGGGGTTGTCTGAAAGATGGAAGACGCGCATGGATAACGCTCGCGCTGGGTCGAGGTCGAGCCCGGGGTCGTTCCCTACCATCACAACTTCGTGCGGCTTGCGACCTAATTGACCGAGGATCTCGGCGTAATACGCTGGCTGGGGTTTTGTGAAGTGGAAGATTTCGTAGCTCGTAATCATCGTGAAAGGGAGTTCTTCAGGTGCCAGGTTCGCCCATCGCAGCCGCTCCTCGATCGCAACCCTCGGAAAGAGAGGGTTGGTGGCAACGACGACCTCAAAACCCTGGTTGATAAGACTCTCCACAACGGGTCTTGCCGAAGGGCGCGTGCCGGTAACGGACTTTAGCGAGGGGAAGATCTGTTTGTAAAAAGTGTAAATCTGAGCTTCAACTTCGCCCTTGTTGAGATCCAGAGCTGGGTAGAAGTAATCCGCAAAAGCTTTTTCAAGTGTCACTCGAGGGTCGGTGTTTTCAAGCATCTTCTGGCTGCCGACGACGAGCTCGCGAATGAAACCGTCTGGAGCGAAAGTGTTCGACATGTACTCTCCCAACCGCTGGAAATAGGCTGGTAGGAAACTCTCCATCTTGTTATCAAGGAGCGTATCGTCCAAATCAAGAAGGATGGTTTTGAGCATTATTCCTCCGCGGAGGTTCTGAAAACTGGAAATTCAAGGTGACACTGTCCACAGCCGATTTCTGGTTCGGGCACATCCTGGAGAGTTTTCGTGCAGAAGGCTGCAATTTCGATACTTCGTCGAAGACCGAGAAAGCTGCGTTTGACCTTCGCTTCCAATACCATATTGGGGCAGGCGTTGGCCATCCTGATCCGGGGAACTTTACACTTCTCGCAAAGATCAGGCGTGTATTCTCCACCGTCGGGGGTACTCTCTAGCAGACGGCATTCCTGTATGGATCGACCTCGATTGAAGTCTTCGTAGTAATAGGGGCATTCTTTGCCGGCAGGGGTAATCATAGGGATGGGGACGCGGTTTAGTTGAACTAAACCCGGGTCAAGTACTCGCCAGTGCGGGTATCGACGCGAATTTTATTGCCTTTCTCGACGAAAAGAGGGACCTGGACCTTGAGGCCGGTCTCCATCGTAACGGTTTTATTTGCGCCTGTGGCAGTGTCGCCTTTTACCGCCATTTCCGCCTCTGTGACTTCGAGATCTACCGCAGTTGGTAGTTCAAGCTCGATCGGTTCTTGATCGTAGAACGTGAGCTTCACCTCCAAGTTTTCAGTGAGGTAATTAACTGCATCTCCCACCGCATCGCTATCAAGCGCTGGCTGCTCGAACGAAACCACGTCCATGAAGTGGTACAGGTTCCCGTCGTAGTAGAGGAATTGGGCGGTGCGGTAATCGAGCCGAACGTCCTGCACCCGATCGCTTGATGTGAACGATTTTTCAAGGACGGCGCCACTGCGCAAGTTGCGCACTTTTGTGCGGATCGTGGCTTTGCCCCGTCCGGGTTTATGGTGGGTGTACTCGATTACTTTAAAGAGGTTCCCGTCCAATTCAAAGGTCACGCCGTTTCGCAATTCGTTGACATCGATCACGTTGTTCCATCCTTCGACTTATATAAAGAGGTTTGATGTGTCGATTATAGTCGGACGCGACGAGGGGCGTCAATGTGCTATTACAGACCAAGCCAGCGAGTCGCTGCTTCCGGAAGCTCGGCCAGGCTTCCGAGTTTGACGTTGCAGCGGGGGAGCGAATCGACGAACAAACGTCCGTAGAATTTTGAGATGATTCTGCGATCGAAGACCACTACGACGCCTCGATCTGAGCGTGTGCGGATCAAACGGCCAAAACCCTGCCGGAAACGCAAGATGGCTTCGGGAAGCATATATTCATCGAATGGGGATTCGTATGTGTCTGCACGAGCAGCGATGATCGGGTCGTTGGGGACTGCGAATGGTAGGCGTACTATCCCAAGCACGGAAAGAGCTGGTCCAGGGATGTCAACGCCTTCCCAGAAAGAGCGTGTGCCGAGCAGGACGGCTTGCTCTGTTGTCCGGAAGCTCTCTAATAAGGCGTGGCGGGAAGCCCCTCTACTCTGCTCGAAAAGATGAATACCCTCACTTGTTAGGGGTTCGGCCAAGGCGCGGGCGGTAGCTTGGAGCTGAGCATTCGATGTGAAGAGGACCATTGTCTGTCCTCCGATCTCTGTAACCAGGCGGATCAATCCGCTTTCGAGTGCACGCTGATAGGCTTGTCGTTGTACGGGCTCAGGTATGTCGTTCACGAGATATAGCAATGTGGATGATTCGTGATCGAAGGGTGAGCCCAGGGCCAGCTCGTCCGCGTCCTGTGCGTACAATCGCCGGCGGATATAGTCGAAGTCGCCGGCTGTTGTGAGTGTAGCCGAGGTCATAATTACAGCTTCTTTTTCGTGCCAAAGATAGCGTTCAACCAGCGGTCCGACTTCGAGGGGTGCGGCATGCAGCGAAAGACGCTCGCCGGGGGGTCGGACATTGGCCCAATATATATCAGCCGGGTCCGGCTCGAAGATCATCCGTTCGAGGTGTTTGTAGACCTCACCGAGGCTGCGGCGGGCGATGCGTGCCGCGACCGACAGATTTTCGGCAGCATCGACCCCCGTCTCTGCCAGACTTTCAAGATCATCGGCCATTTCTGCGAGTTTCTCAACGATCTTGGCGAGCGGACCGCGCAGATTTTCCCAGGAGATCTCCACCTTTTCCCAATCAGGTAGCGTTCTCGTCGCGGGGACGATGCGCATCTGCTGCCCGTAGAATCCCAGCTCTCGCCCTTCACGCTGATTCTCAAGAACTTCAGAGATGTATCCGAAAAGAGTCTTGGACATCTCGATGCATTCGACGGTCCGGTCGGAGACTGCGCTGATGACTCGATCAACCTGTGTGGAACCTTCGGGAGGGAGCGAGGCGCGGGCGACTTCATAAATCTGACGCAGGAGTCCCCTTGTTCGGCTCCCCAGGTCGCGCAGAACGCGTTGAACTTCCATCTCCGTTACGCTGTAGCTCAGGCCGTTTGTCGTTGCTGACTCAAGGTGATGCGCCTCATCGATGATCAGGTATTGATACTCGGGAATCACGCGGTTTCCGATGGCGATATCAGCCAATAAGAGCGCGTGATTAACGATAATGACGTGGGCGTGCTCTGCTGCAAGACGAGCGCGGTAATAGGGGCAAGTCCCGCCAGTATGTTGAAGGCAATTCTCGAGCGAGCAGTCCTCGTTATCTGCAGACAATCTCGCCCAGATTACAGACTCTTCCCGAGGCAGGTTGAGCTCGCTGCGATCGCCGCTGCCGCCGTTGGTCAACCAGAGCAGGAGTTTGGTGAGGACACGCGTCTCTTCTGATGATCGCGGACCCAGGCTGCGCAAGGTGTTGAAGCGGCGGGGGCAGAGGTAATTGCCGCGCCCTTTAAGAACCGCTGCTTGGTATTCAGTGCCCAGGGCCTGATTCAGGTCGGGAATGTCTTTGTGGATCAATTGATCCTGGAGGTTGAGCGTATTGGTTGAGATGACTACGGGCTGCCCGTTTTGTGTCGCCCATGCGAAGGCAGGGGCCAGGTAAGCCATCGATTTCCCTGTCCCCGTTCCAGCCTCGACCAATAAGTGCTTGTTCTCTGAGAGCGCTTCCGTCACCGCTCTCACCATGCTGATCTGCTGTGGACGATCTTCATATCCTGGGAAAGCGCGTGCCATCGATCCTCCCGGCTCGAAAATGGAGGCGATCTCCTCCACATCAAGTGGCTCCGGGTCAACCGATGGGGTGAGTTTTTCTTCCGGAATGAGGGCTTTCGGGAACAGGGTCGGGAATTCACCCTTTGTATGTTCTTCTTTCTTACGCCTCTCACCGTAGGCCAGATCGAAAACCCAACCGGCTCCCCATTCAATCTCCTCTCCGTAGCGGGTGATCTCCTCCAGGATGGGGAATGGGATTGCACGTGCTTCCTCGTATAGCTGAAGAAAAACCTGGCGAGTTGTGTGGGCGTCATCTATCGCCCGGTGGGCGGCTTGTACAGGTACGCCGAGCGACTGTGCTAATGCTTGGAGACCATACCGCCCTTGGGAGGGAAGCATCACAGAAGCCAGGTCGAAAGTGTCGAGGTAGGTATTTAGCTCAAATAAGCCGCGGCGTTTCATGAATGCCAGATCGAATTGAATGTTATGCCCCAAGATGGGCAGGTCACCGATGAAAGCATCCAGATCGGAGAGAACCTTAGTGATTCGTGGAGCGCTTGAGACCATGGCGTCCGTGATGCCGGTGAGTTGAACGATGGCGGGGGGGATCGGGCGGCCGGGGTTGATGAGTTCCGACCATTCATCTTCGACGCGGTCGCCGCGAAATCGAACTGCGCCGATTTCAATGATGGCGTCGCGAGCGGGATCCAGACCGGTGGTCTCGAGGTCGAAGGAGATTAGTGATTGCATAGGATTGAGGGGGCATTATAGCATCCATGATAGTGCCCTATGCTATACTGCGAAGGCATTTTAGAGGCGAGGGGTTGGCGCGGGATCATTCCGAGATCACGACTTTAGTAAGGGTAACGAATGAAGGAAATTGGTGTTCTCCCTTATAGAAGATCAAGATTCAAGACCGGTGCGGCATGAAAGATCCGGCGATGGATGAAATGTCGCTGGCGCAGCGAGCGGGTTCAGATCCCGAGGCTTTCGGCGAGCTCTACGAGCGGCACGTCCGGAAGATTTACAACTATATATATTATCGAACGGGGAACGTTCATGATGCGGAGGACTTGACAGAGATGGTCTTCCAGCGAGCGCTGCGGCATGTGGCAGCGTTCGAGGATAAAGGAGTTCCCTTCACAGCCTGGTTGTATCGCATAGCGCACAACCTTGTTGCGAACTGGCACCGTGATCGCAGCCGTCGCCCGATTGTCCCGCTTGATCAGCACTTAGCGGTGACCGAAGTATCCGAGCACCCTGAATCGGAGGCGATGGCTCTTGAGGAGACCGAGCTGCTGATGACACTCGTGCGGCAACTCCCTCCAGACCGGCAGCAGTTATTGATCCTTAAATTTGTTGAGCGTATGTCGAACGCGGAGATCGGAGAGGTGATGGATCGAAGTGAGGGGGCTGTAAAAAGCCTATATCACCGGACATTGAATGCCCTCCGCGCTGAAGCAAGACGTCTGGAGGATGAAAGCTCCGCAGCCAGATCTGCAAAAGATGTAAAAGTGGGATGAAATAAGATGAGTACGAGTCTAAGCGAAAAGCGGTTGGAAGAGCTACTGTCGGACATCCTTGTCCCGGTTGATCCCAGTGTGCAGTTTATCCAACGATTGCGCGCTCAATTGGTCACCTATCACGGTAGAGATCCGCTCTCGATTTGGATGGCCATCGTGGTGATCGCGACGGTGTTTTTATTGGCGGTTACCTCGATCGGATTGGTCATTCGCATCTTCCTCGGTTGGGTCAGTTTAATAGGGCTCATCTCCAATCGGCGGCGGATGAAATCTGAAACAAGAGTAGTGACGTAGGTTTGGGTTAACTCTACCAGTATCAATATTGAGAATGTATGGACCTCTGGGAAGAGGTCTTTTTCATTAAAGGTGAATTTCTGAGGATCGTAATAGGGATTTCTCGCTGCGCTCGAAATGACAACAGGGGACGAAATGTTTCCGTGCATGTCATTTCGAACCCCTGAAGGGGGTGAGAAATCCCTGAGGCGACACAATAGTGTGTGAGTTTCTCTTGGAAAGAGGCATTCCCATCTTCATGCCGGGATCTTTCTAGGATCGTAATAGGGATTTCTCGCTGCGCTCGAAATGACAGTTGGAGGTGAACCATCATACTTTGTGTCATTTCGAACCCCTGAAGGGGGTGAGAAATCCCTGAGGCGAATCTAAAGAGAAATTATTGCCTTATAGGATCCCGCGTCATATATTGGATGTAGATATAAACCATCCAATCAAGAGCGGTCTTTATGAAGAGTTACTATGTCTACATTTTGACAAGTAAAACAGGGACTCTCTATGTTGGTGTTACGAACGATTTGCAAGTGCGAATATACGAGCATTAACATGGCTTGGTTGAGGGGTTCACAAAGAGGTACAAAGTCAACAGGCTTGTTTATTATGAGGAGACTCCAGAAGTAAATGAAGCCATAACCCGGGAAAAAGAGATTAAGAAGTGGAGGAGGAGCAAGAAGTTAGATTTAATTAAGTCGCTGAATCCCGAATGGAAGGATCTTAGTGATGGGTGGTTTGATGATGGCGAATAGATACTCGAAGTGTTCAAGCCACTAGTTAGTCCATAGTTACATCGTAGGGATTTCTCGCTGTGCTCGAAATGACAGTTGGAGGTGAACCATCTTGCTTCGTGTCATTTCGAACCCCTGAAGGGGTGAGAAATCCCTGATGGGGCTCAATTAGGTGTCCGATTCTTAGGGAATAAGGGGTTTATTCTAATTCCTTAGAAGGGGACTTCGAGATGAGCGCAATAGGGCTTTCTCGCTGCGCCCGAAATGACATTAAACAACGAACGAGCTTCTATGCTCGTTCCTTGAGTGAAATTATTCAGTTATCTAGCCCTTACCTTCAGAACAGCCCCCAGTCGCCGCCGGTTCCATCCTCCATCATCGATGGTTCCCACATTTCCATGCCGAGCTCAACCATCGCCTCGATTCCCATCGCTTCGATGGCTTTGCTGCGCGTCATTTCAATCAATGCTGGGGCGTAGGGGCAGAAGGGCGTCGTCAGGATCATTTTGAGTTGGACGCTCTCGTCATCGATTGACACATCTCGTATCAGGCCCAATTCGATAACATTGAGTCCGAGCTCAGGATCCATCACTTCGCGAAGCCGATCTCGAAGCGTTTTAGCTTCTTGCGGGTGGGTTGAATCCGCTTCCCAGATTGTCGTTGGGGTGGTTTCTTCACTCATTTTCTTTTTCACTCACTAGCTGGACAGAGAAGGCACAATGTGCATCACCATCCAGCATGCTTTGCACCTGCTCGACGGGCAAGGATAACGCCTTGGCGATGAAGGTTTGATCGATCATGCAAACCTCGGGGTGTTTCTGGCCAATTGCAAAATAAGGGCAGCTATATGCACGGATGACGACGATGTCTTCGCGCCGCTCGAACTCCGCAGTGAAACCCTCTTCGTTCAGCAGTTCAAGGAGACGGACCAGGCGCTCTGTCAATGGGAGCCCATCGAGTTGGCTGGCATAATCCTCGGCCATCGAATCGGCGATGTTCGAAAGCACACCTTCGTAGTAAATGAGGGGCAACGATTCCTTCATCTGGTCGAGAAGCCGATTGGTTAGGCGGAGATAGCGGGTGGGGAAGAGCTCGTGAGCCTCTTCTGTCAAAGAGAACAATTGGTGCGGTCGACCGACGCCGTGTTTCACTTCCTCGATGCACAGCAGACCATCGACCTGCAGTTTACCCAGGTGGTGGCGCACAGAAACAGGGGATATGCCCGCCGCTTCAGCCAGTTCCTTCACGGTGCAGCTGTTGCGGGTACGTAGAGTCTGCAGGATCGTCTCGCGCGTTTGAGATGCCATTTTCAGCAGTATAGCACGCCCTGTCAGCGGATGTCAATATTTCAGATATTTATGATATATATTTGGGCAGCACACGATAATTTGGCGATTAACGGACGGAATATATTAGATATTTCTCACAAATATTGACATCAAGGAGGGGTGCGTGCTATAATCTCGCAGTGTTCCAAGCGCTGTAGATGTCGTCGAAAAGAGGCGGAGGAAGTCTAATGACGGATATTTTGGAAGTAAAAGACCTGCATACTTCCATCGATGGACAGGAGATCCTTAAGGGCGTGAACCTTATCGTCCGCGAGGGGGAGATCCATGCTTTGATGGGACCCAATGGAACGGGCAAATCGACGCT
The DNA here is from genome assembly GCA_030606845.1 of Anaerolineales bacterium. GTDB lineage: Bacteria > Chloroflexota > Anaerolineae > Anaerolineales > E44-bin32 > E44-bin32. The sequence goes on from JAUWFP010000018.1 coordinate 17,402, forward strand.
GGCGAACGTGTTGATGGGCCACCCGTCATATGAGGTGACAAAGGGTCAGATTCTTTTCAAGGGTGAGGATCTAACAGAGATGGCTACGGATGAGCGGGCGCGGATGGGGCTGTTCCTCGCCTTCCAATATCCCGTCGCTATACCAGGGGTTTCCGTCGCTAATTTCCTGCGCCAGGCGATTAACGCTCACCGCAAAGCCCAAGACCCAGAGTATAAAGGGATCTCGATCCCCGAATTCCGTAAACTGCTGAAAGAGAAGATGGACTTGCTCGAGATGGCGCATGAGTTCGCGGGTCGCTACCTGAATGACGGATTCTCCGGCGGCGAGAAGAAGCGCGCCGAGATTCTGCAGCTGGCAACGCTGGAACCCTCGATCGCAATTCTTGATGAGACGGATTCTGGCCTGGACATCGACGCTCTGCGGATTGTAGCCAATGGCGTGAATACACTCTCTGGCCCCGACCTGGGCGTCTTGATTATTACCCACTATCAACGAATTCTAAATTACATCAAACCTGACAAAGTGCACATTATGCTCGATGGTCAGATCGTTGAATCCGGTGGAGCAGATCTGGCGCAGCACCTGGAGGAGCAAGGCTACGACTGGGTTCGTGAAAAGCATAATGGGAAGGTACAGGGGTAGGGAGGCTTCGGCGGTATGGCTTCATCAGGGGATATCAAGAATCTCCAGGATATCGACCAATATAAGTACGGGTTTAGCGATCCCGATGTCTCGGTCTTTAAAACCCGCAAAGG
>JAUWFP010000172.1 GCA_030606845.1 Anaerolineales bacterium
CCTTTGCGGGTCATCCGCCAGGTTGGATTTCGCCGCTCGCCAGAAAGGTGAAGCTTGCCAATACTCACCGTCTTCGGCTAAATACGGTCGTGTGAGCAGCAGAAATTCATCCGCGCGCGTCACCACCTGGTAGAAGAGACCAGTTTGCTCGCGCCCCAAGCGAGGTTCAAGACCAAGAGCCTCCCGGGCAACGTCCGTGAAAAACGGATCCTCACGCTCTACCTCGGGGAAGAACCCTTCCGCGAGCCCCAGAATGGCAACTGCTTTAAAGCGCAGTCCACGCGCATTCAGAACTTGCAGAACCAGAACTGAAGGTTTACGCCAATCCAGGGGCGTTTCAAAATAGGCGCTCTCCAGAGCAGACCGGAGCTCGAGGATGAATGCCCCATACGCCGTCTCGCGTTCACCGGCCACCGCTTCGCCGAGCACGAGCGCTCGCAGCACTTCCCTGAACCCAAGCGCCGCAGCTCGATCAAGCAGCGTCTTAGCGCGCGAGAAAAAGGACAGATCTTCCAACAGGTCTTCGAGCCATGCGACCCAATGCGTGGTGGGCCTCGGGCCTGGCGGTTGAATGCGATCGCTGAAAGTCTTCAGCGCCTCCAAGAGCGTCTGGGCTTGATCGCCGCGCGGCAGGTTCGGCCAGAGCGTCGCTTCGTCGTATGAGCGACGAGATCCGTCATCGCCGGAGGCGAGGCGCGCCAATGCTTCAACCCAATTGTCCAGGCCTTCGATGATTTGTCCGTAAAGGCTGAGCTCATCAAGGGCGATGGTGTCATCATCAGTGAATCCAAAGGGGCTCAGGTCGAAGTACGGGGAAGAAAGCGCGTCGATCGTGCCGCGCCGCGGCCAGTTCAAGAGCGGCAGCGCGAGCAATTCTAGCAAGGCAGTGATGCCGGGAGCGTCCGGCAACGGATCGCCGTGGGTGAAGCGCAGTGGCAGGCCGAATTCAATCGCCGCCTCGCGCAGCAGTGGACGATAAAGCTCCGGGTTCGGCGTGACGATTGCGCATTCCTGCGGACGGAGCCCATCGCGCACGATGCGGGCTTTGATCCAGCGCAGCGCTTCACGCGCTTCGTCAGCTGTCGTGCGCGCCTCCAGCTGGCAGATATGTCCATTTCCTTGAAGAGGCGCCGGATCTGACTCGAAGAGAGCAGCTTCAAATTGAGCCAGGGGCAACGGAAGATGCACGTCTCCCTCCAGTCGCTCAATCACGGCTTCGGGAAGCGCCGCATGCAGCATCTCGAAGGAACGCTTGAAACGACGGAAAGCGGTGCGGTCGTTCTGGAGATCTCCGGGGAAGGTGATCAGCACCTGCGATATACGCTCGCCGAGCAGTTTAAGCGCGGAAAGTTGTGAGCCATGGAAGGAATCGAAGCCGTCCACGACCAACAGCGGCCAGTCCGTGCACAGGTCAGGATCTGCCTCGAGCGCTGCAACCGCCAACCAGTTCAACCCTTCGGGATCAGCCCAACCAAGTTCTCGCAGCTGCGTCTGATAGCGTTTATATAGCAGGGCGAGCTCTTGCAGCGCCTTGTCCTGCTTTTCGGCGAATTTGAGAAACGTCTGCGGCTGAACTTGGGCGCGCTTGAGCTCACTGAAGCGATCCTTCAACACACTAAGGAACCCAGGCTTGCCAGCGATCTCCTGGAAATGGGAGAGCTGCTCCTCACTCAACGCATCTTCAATCACGCCCCGGATCAACCGCTGGAGAACTACATCCGAGGCCAACGGGACGGATTTGCCGGCCAACCGCAGGATCTCGTGATAGAGCGTGCCGAAGGTGCCGATCTGCACGCCAAATGCCCCGCCCGCTTCTACCAGTCGCTGATTGAATGCCGAAACCTGGTACCGGTCGGGGAGGATGACCCAAGCTGGAAGTACATGAAGCTTCTTAACCGCTTCCCGAACGCGGGAAATGCACGCGCGTGTCTTGCCCGTCGCTGGAGTTGACAGCAGGATCGTCGGAGCCATTGCCTTCACCAATCCCCTTTCTGAGTCCTTTTGTAGCACTTACTCACCAGAAGGACAACTGCCGAAAGGTGAGAGTTGTGGACGTGAAGATTAAATTCGCTGTAGATCAGAGGAGGACCTGCATATTGGAACGCCCGCCCATGCATAGCGAGCGGTTCTATAGCACACCGACGCCAGCAAGGACGGCGCGCGCCTCGCTTCGACGAGTTAAGATGAAACAGTTGCAGTCAGGGGAATGCTTATTAAAAACTCGAAACAATTCGATAAGCTATCCTATAAATCCCAAAATGAAGCTGAGTCAACCATCACTTTGAAGTTGTCGGTGTTGGTCGATCCGACGACTAAGCCGAACCTACCCTCCGGGTAATCTTCGATAGCGTACTCGCCCAGAAGCTTACCGTTGGCGAACAACTTCACAGCGCTTCCATCGGTCATGACGCCAAGCCGGTTCTCTTGGTCGGGTCCAGAGAGGATCAATGCGGATGACTTCCAGCCCTGAATCCCCGTATAGTTCTCCCCATCCCATTTGTATAGGCGAAAGCGCCCGTCACAAGAGAATTCAAAAATATATCCCTGGCTAGGATCGGGGGCGCGGAAGATAAGCCCATAGCGATCTATACCGCTGCACTGATCACCCATCCTGGCAGTAATCTCGAGGTAGAAATCGGTTACAGCACCTGCTGTCATCCCCCATTCATCGTACCCACCCCCCTCTTTAACTTCCATCACCAGCGAACCGTCTTCCATCTTGAAGGTGACATTATCCGTACTTAACATGTACCACCTTCCGGCACTATCCATGGAATCCGTCCACGTTGGCGCGCCAAGTGAGGCGATCTCGGCATCAACATCCGCTTCGGTTCGTTGAACGAGCGAATCGTCGTCAGCCAGACACTGGGGCACCCAGTCATTTGGAAAACCATACGGGTTAACTAGATTGCAGTACGGAGTGGCCTGCCCGGCGTAAACGATAATCCATGTTCCACCATCTTTAGCCGCTATGAAGTACGCACCCTGAAGACCACCGCGAGCGAGGTCACCCGAAATCTCGGAAACAATGATGGTTGACTCATCAACAGGCGAATCCAGATATTCATTCATCGCAGCCTTTATCGCCTCTTCATCCGTAATTGGCGTGGGTGTTTCGGTTGGAGGGGTTAACGTGGGCACTTCGATCACGTCAGGTGTGGCAGTTGGTGGTATTGGGTCCACAGGTCCAACCGTCTCGGTTTCGTCCATCGATACAAGCGTCGCCGCGACGGAGGTGGAGATATCATTATCATTGGCGGGCGTATCGCAGCCAGTGAGGGTCAGCAGCAATACAAGAAGTAAAATCATCATCCAGCGTATTTTCACGGTAACGCTCCTCTCAACGAGCCGGCGGATTTCCTGTGAGCATAACGTATTCGCAGGAATTCGCCAACGCGACGATTCGGGTGGAAACTGCAGGAATCCAGCTATATTCACTAGCGGCGAGCAATCCACCAAGCGGTCAATAACCCAAATTTGCATACACCAGCGGAGCTTTGTTCAACTCATCCTGGCAACGTCGCCATTGCGGCATGAATTCGTCCATGTAGGTCACGAAACGATCATTATGAAGACGCTCTAGCAGGTGTACCATCTCATGCACGATGATGTATTCCAGGCAGCATCCTGGTTTCTTGATGAGCTCCAGATTCAACCAGATCCGGCGAGCCTTGATGTTGCAGCTGCCCCACCTTGTTTTCATTCGCTTCACGCCCCATTCAGCCACCTCTTCACCGATGATGGTCTCCCATTTGGCGATGAGGGGAGGAATAGCCTCCTTGAGCTGCTGGCGATACCAGGCCATGAGGGCGCGCTCGCGTTTCTCGGCGTCACTTCCTATCCGCACAAAAAGATCGAGTGTTGCGTTGTTATGAATGACTACATTTGGCGGACCGTCGTGATAGATCACGTTCAGCGAGTAGCGCTGACCTTGAAAGTAGTGATTCTCCCCGGAGAGATACGCCAGCGGCTTTAGCTCTTCCCATCCTTCGAACTTGGCCTGCTGGCGTTTGATCCACGGCAGCTTCGCGGTCACGGCCTTGCGGATAGCTTCGTCGTCAAAGCGTAGCGGCGCGGAGACTCGCACTTCGCCGTTGGGTGGATAAACAGTGAAGTACATGTGTTTGATGTTCTTTCGGGTCACATCTACGACGATATTTTCGATTTCTATCTGCTTCAGCTTGGCGTTCATGTTGTTTTTATACCAGTTTAAAGTTGCTTGTGCTATTGGGAGCTTTTTGAATGTTTGTAAGTCCGAGTGAGTCGTAAAAAGTCATTCCCCTATTCACCGTAATCCGCCCGTCAATAAATTGACGGGCTCATAGCAGAACCCCTTCGGGCTGACATTGAGAGTGCTTCGCACCCTTTTGCTTTGAGCCCGGAGGTTCAGCTCCGGGCGGACCATTGAGTTGTCATTTCGAGTGAGCCGCGAAGTGGCGACCAAGAAATCCCTAAAATGCTTCAATTTCTTGCGTACGATCCTCACAATTGATTCTCACGTATTTATGTGCTACACTTGTTTTCGTGGAGGTTCGCATGGAGAAACAGAACATCACTTTAGCGCTCCCCAAGGACATCCTTCGTAAAGTGAAGATACTCGCCATCCACGAGGACACTTCCGTCTCCGGCCTTCTTACGCGCATTCTCGAAGAGCTGGTCACGAAGGATGAAGCCTACAAAATTGCAAAGCAGAGCCATCTATTGCTCTTAGAAACCGGGCTCGACTTCGGCACAGAGGGATCCATCAACTGGTCAAGAGACGACGTTCATGAACGGTAATCGCGAGTTGTTTTTTGTCGACACGAATATCCTGGTCTACGCTCACGATCTATCTGCGGGTGAAAAGCACGATCGAGCGCGTGAACTGGTTCAAACGCTTTGGGATACAGGTATTGGCTGCCTCAGCATCCAAGTGCTTCAAGAATTCTTTGTGACGGTAACCAGGAAAGTCGCCCGCCCGATCAAAACCGAGGATGCAGCGAGGGTGATAAAAGATCTAGCAACATGGAACCTACATCAGCCAAACGCAAATGATGTGCTAGGGGCAATCGAACTACAGAGACATCATCAGGTTTCTTTCTGGGACGCAATGATCCTTTGGAGTGCGTCTCAAATGAAGTGCTCCAGGCTCTATTCAGAAGACCTCAGTTCGGACCAGATGTATGAGGGTGTCCTGGTTGTGAATCCCTTCCAGGATGA
>JAUWFP010000240.1 GCA_030606845.1 Anaerolineales bacterium
ATGCGCCCCACACCCTGTGTGTAATCTACGCTCAATACCGACCCCCCACAGCGATTGTGGGTATTTTCAAGGCAGATGAGGCTGGTTATTGGAAAGTGATCGTTATCCGCACGAATGGCCGCTTCGATCTCATCGTGTGGAACCGTTCCATCATCTTTATTCCTGACTATGAAGGTATGGATACCACCCAGCGCTGATACGCCTCCCGCCTCATATAGATAAGTATGCGCACGATCGCCAACGATGATTTCATCGCCGCGGGCGCAGTGAGCAAGAATTGCAGCCAGGTTGCCCATCGTGCCTGACGGCACGAAGAGTGCCGCTTCCTTGCCTAACATCTGCGCGGAGAGCTCCTGTAACTGGTTTACCGTCGGATCCTCGCCATAAACATCATCCCCCACCTCGGCGTTCGCCATCGCCTCCCGCATCTCAGAGGTTGGTTCTGTTACCGTATCAGACCGTAGATCGATCCATTCCATTGCCATCATCCTTTTCGGTTGCCCATCAGCACCAAGCGCTCGATTCCAGTGAATTCGTCAAGTTTGAATCTCCCTACCCGACAGAAGCCATAGATGCTATTACCGCTAGCGTAGGATCTTAAGTATGGACTCGAAATCCTCGGGAAGCGGTGATTTAAATGTCGTTGGCTGCTCATTTCCAAGAAGACGAATAGTTAATTGACCCGCGTGCAGCAATTGCCGTTCAGCAGGCAGCGTGGGTTTGCTGCGACCATAAACCCGATCCCCCACGATCGGACAATCAATAAACGACAGGTGAACGCGGATCTGGTGGGTGCGGCCAGTTTCAGGTCGGACTTCCAAGAATGAATGCTCAAGGAACCGTTCATGCGTGTGATACGTCGTCACCGCCTCCCGTCCCCGGCTTTGTGACACGACCGCCATTTTCTGGCGGTGCTTGGCGTCGCGACCAATGGGCGCATCTATCTTCCCCGATGGGGTCGGTGGATTTGAATCCGTAAGTGCATAATAGACTTTCTTCACTTGCCGTTCCTGAAATTGTCCCTGAAGCCACTGGTGAGCCTTATCGTGTTTAGCGAAGATGATGAGACCGGAAGTGTCCTTATCAAGCCGATGAACCACACCGGGACGCCCTTCATCGCCGATGCCGCGAATATCTGGCGCATGGGCCAGGACTGCATGAACCAACGTTCCTGTTTCATGGCCTACGGAAGGATGGACGACGATGCCCGGCTCCTTGTTGATAACCAGGAGATTCTTATCTTCATAAACAACGTCTATCGGGATCGCTTCAGGCTGCAAATCCGTGCGCGTTGGCTCGGGTATCGAGATATGAAGATCCTCGCCTCCAGTAAGACTGTAGCCTGTTTTCTTAACAACACTACGATCAACACTTACCGAACCGCTGCGAATGAGCTTCTGCACTTGAGAGCGGGAGAGGTCTGCCAGGTAAGTCACGATTACGACGTCAAGCCGGCCACCTGGCTCCGGTGCGAGGAAACGAACAGTCTGTGCACCCACTGATTTTATTCCGAATGACCTTCGAGGTTCCGACTCACATTCTCTTCAATGGGATCAGATTCGTTTCGTTCCTTGATTCGTCGTTCGTCAACCCACATGGAAACTACCAGAAGCGCTGCGCCAATGGAGATAGAGGCGTCAGCTACATTGAAGACCGCAAAACCGCCCACAGAAACGAAGTCTGTTACCGTACCTTGATACAACCGGCTGAGCAGATTGCCCGTTGCCCCTCCCAACATGAGCCCTAATGCGATCCTTGTTGCTACTTGCTCACGAGGGATCTGGGGGAAGTAATAGAGAATGGCGCCAATTACAATAATCGCAATCACAGTGAAAATCGCACCGCCGGAGGGGAAGATCCCAAAAGCCGCTCCTGTATTATTCCAATGGACGATGCGCGCATAGGGTCGGAGCCAGTCAAATGGAACCCAGGATCCACCGACCGCCAGATTTGTTCTTACCAGGTATTTTGTCCACTGATCCAATGCGACGACAACGCCGGCGACACCGATCAGGAATCCATAATCACGTAACAATGATCGATTCACTTCAGGTTGTAACCTCCTTCATCAGATAGCCTTGATTGTACCGTAACGCCCCATCAATTGGGATTCATGAAGCGGGTCTCCCGGAGGGTGTCCAGGGAAACCCGCTTGCTTTCCTGAGTCTGTGAAGAATACTCTCTTTGTAACTATCAACCTTCGACTTTCCGCAGGGCAACCTGCAGTGATTCTCCATCGAAGTGATGCTCGGAGGTGATCGCCCCTTGCGGGTCTGCACTCGGCTGCATACTCTCAGCGATGACTTCCCCTTGAATATATACGCGGTGCACATCGATGGCCTCAGCGAGCCTGTCACTCGCCGCATATTGCACTTCGATGCCATCATCCACCTGAAGATCCGCTTGCCTGCGCAAATCCTGCACGCGGCGTACGAACTCCCTCGCCAACCCTTCAAGGACCAATTCTTCTGTCAGCTCCGTAACCAACGCTGCCACATAGGGTCCTTCCGCAACAGCGGAAAAACCCTCGTGAGCTTCGATGCGAATCTCCACTTCGTCTGCTGATAATTGGATAACTTGACCCTCGATCTTCACCTCGACCGGTTCCCCTGCCAGTAAAGCAGATGCACCTTTAGCTTGATCTAGCTTCCCAACAGCGTCACGGATGGCGGGGAAGAGTGAGCCATATTTCTGTCCTAACTGCTTTGGCAAAGCCTTGAGTTGGTACTCGACCGCTTCTGCAGCGGCATCGAGCAAGCGTACTTTTTTGACATTTAATTCGTCACGGATCAGCACGTCGTAACGATCGACAATCGCCCGTTCCTCCGAACCTGCGACAGCGAAAGCCACTTCGGACAGGGGTTGCCGTAGTTTCCTGTTAGCTTTATTCCGCGCTGCATGTCCCATGGAGACGAGCATTTGGACGAATTTCATCTCCCTCAACAAATCCTCTTCCACCTCAGCCGGATCCACCTCCGGCCAGGCGCGGTGGTGGATACTCTCGAGCGCTTCATCATCGATGCTCCGTACGAGGTTTTGGTAAATCTTTTCCACAACAAATGGCGTGAAGGGAGCTAGAACGTGGGTCAGGGTCAGCAATGCTCGATAGAGCGCTGTATATGCTGCATGTTTATCCGCATCCGAGGCTTTATCTACACCGGTTTTCGCCCAGAAGCGGCGCCTGCTCCGACGGAGATACCAGTTGCTCAAGTCATCCAGGAAATTCCCGATCACTTTGGTAGCACGGTCTGGCTCGAATACTTCTAGAGCATGTGTGACCTGATCGATCATCTGCAGCGAGCGTGAGAGGATCCAACGATCCATAACACTGAACTGCACATCGCCGTTGTCGGTAGGAGTCCACCCATCGAGATTGGCATAGGTGACGAAGAAGGCATACACATTCCATAGGGGTATCAGGAACTGCCGCCGGGCTTCAGTCGCGGACTCATATCCAAAAAGCAGGTCCTTCTCGGGCTTGTGGTTGCAATAGACCCAACGCATGACATCGACGCCCATAGCATCGGCGGCTTGGTTAAACTCGATCATATTGCCCCAGGATTTGTGCATCGCTTGCCCATCTTCGGCCAGCAATGTCGCGTATGTGAACACGTTCTTGAAAGGCGATTTCCGCTCGAGAATCGTGCTCAAAGCCAGCAGGCTATAGAACCAGTTTCGGAACTGTCCCGGGAACGATTCGCTGATTAGATCGGCGGGGTACCACTCCGACCAATATTCCTTATCGGTGTTGTAGCGGAGCGTACTCATCGCCACGACACCCGCATCCAACCATGGGTTTCCAACATCCGGGATGCGATTGATAACCGCGCCACATTCGCTGCATTCAATCTTCACAGCGTCGATATAGGGTCGGTGCGGTGTGTGCCCCTCGAAAACATCCCAGCCCTCAACCGCTCTCGATTCAAGTTCCTCACGACTTCCGATTACCTCGAAATGCTTACAGGATTCGCACTCCCAGATTGGCAGAGCAAGCCCGTAATAGCGTTTCTTCGAGATCATCCAGTTGTGCATATTCCGCAGCCAATCGAGCTCACGCTCCAACCCGAAGGAGGGATGCCATGCCGTGTCTTCCTTCACGACC
>JAUWFP010000167.1 GCA_030606845.1 Anaerolineales bacterium
CCTTTGCCGGAATCAAAAAAAGCGACTAAGGGTCACCCACAAATTCTTGGACCATTATTCGCTTTAGAACCTGGAACCTTATCTGAGGCGACGGCGGGATTCGAACCCGCGCATAAGGGTTTTGCAGGTCCTCGCCGAGTGCATTTAGGACCCTTTGCCGTAATCGCCTCAAACCCGGTGAAGGGTTTCCATTTTGCCTGTAGCGAAAAAGGCCAAGACCCTTTGCCGTCCTTGTTTCTCCCAGGCAACAAACTGACGAACCGAATTGTTGATAGGTGCACATGATACATAGGTTCGCTCCATAAGGCAAACTCCATAGATCGGAGGCACATTATGCCAAATGATGCTCATGAGCTATTGATGGCTTCAAGATCATTTCCATGTATCCGTAGACAGGCAAATCGTATTAAAATTCTTTCAATATTTTGCCGGTTGATTCCTATGTGGAATCTCCTTTTTCATCATTTGAATCCATTGGGCATTTGACACATATACATGCAGGGACAATACTTTCTGAGTACGAATGCGTGTGACCCTACCATTTTCGGTCTCTTCTAGGCCGGGAATATTGTCTGAGGCACAAGTGCGAAACATTACAGATCTTGAAAGAATGCTTGCTGCTGCAGAAGAGGAACTTTCCAGGCTGAATGCCAACCGGAAAGACATCCTTGAGCAGATCGATAAACTCAACCGTGAGAAGACGCTTTTGTATAAGAAATCTTCTGAATCCTCAGACGATATCTATGTACCAATGGTCAATGGTCAGTCTTCAGTGGACGCGAAAATTGCGCTTTTCCGAACGCTTTTCAGAGGCAGAGAAGATGTCTATGCGAGGAGATATGAAAGTGTGAAAACGGGTAAGACAGGTTACTTTCCGGCCTGCAGAACGAACTGGGGAAGGAGGCTGAATGAAAAATCAGATAACGGAAGCGATGACCTTGAGCAGCGTGATTTCCTCCCTCTTACAGATGAAGTCATTAGAAATCACCTCCTTGGGAAAGATCCTCAGAGCCGATCAAAGCGTGAATTTACAATTGGCGTCTATCCACTCTTACTTGAAGAAACTTGCTGGTTCCTCGCTGTGGATTTTGATAAGAGCACATGGATTGAGGATGTGTCCGCTTACCTCGAAACCTGTCAGGCCTATCAAGTTCCTGCTTCGCTCGAACGCTCCCGGTCTGGTAACGGTGGACATGTGTGGATATTCTTTTCTGAACCGATATCTTCTAGACTGGCGCGACAACTTGGGTCGTTCATCCTGACAGAAACCATGGAACGGCGACCTGAGGTCGGTCTTGATTCGTATGACCGTTTCTTTCCCAGCCAGGACACGATGCCAAGGGGAGGCTTTGGAAATCTCATCGCGCTTCCCCTTCAAAAAGGACCAAGAGAGAAAGGGAACACAATATTTCTAGACGAGAACTTCGTTCCCTACCCAGATCAGTGGGCGTTTCTTTCATCGGTCCATCGTATGAGCCGCGAGGATGTGGAAAGTGTTATTCAAGATGCGGAGCGTCGTGCAGGTGTATATGGGGCAACGATGATTATTGCAGATGAGGATGACGAGGAACCGTGGATGGCGACCCCATCACGGCGAAAAAAAGAGCCTCCGCTTCCAGGTCCATTGCCAAAGCAGATATCCCTGATTCTTGGTAATCAGATTTATGTTACGAAAGATGAGCTCTCGCCTTCTCTACAAAACCGGCTGGTCCGTTTGGCCGCTTTTCAAAATCCGGAGTTTTATAAAGCTCAGGCCATGAGATTTTCAACGTATGGGAAGCCCCGCATTATCAGCTGCTGTGAAGATTTTCCGGAGCACATCGGAATACCGCGAGGCTGCCAAGACGAGGTGATCAAACTGCTTCGGTCTCTGAAGATCACGCTGGAAATAATCGATGAGCGATTTTCTGGTCCCCCAACCGATTTCAATTTCCAGGGCACACTTAGGCCGGAGCAGCAAACGGCTGCAGATGTTTTACTGCGCCAGGACACAGGTGTGCTTTCGGCTACAACAGCCTTTGGTAAAACAGTGGTTGCGGCATACATGATCGCCGAGAGGGGCGTGAATACGCTCGTATTGGTTCACCGCAGGCAGTTGCTCGATCAATGGGTTGCACATTTACAAAATTTCCTAGGGCTTGATTCCAAAGAGATCGGTCAAATTGGAGGGGGGAAACGTAAACCAACGGGTGTCATCGACGTGGCGATGATCCAGAGTTTGAGCAAGAAAGGCGTGGTAAACGATATTGTGGGTGAATATGGATATTTGGTTGTAGACGAATGTCACCACATATCTGCCAGAAGTTTCGAGATTGTAGCGAGGCAGAGTAAGGCAAAATTCGTGACCGGATTGTCAGCTACTGTGACTCGAAGGGATGGCCACCATCCAATCATCTTCATGCAATGCGGGCCAGTACGGTATCGGGTTGATGAACGCAAACAGGCGGCAATTAGGCCTTTCATCCATAAGGTTATCGTGCGGAAAACGGGATTTAGGCTCCCTGAGGCGCTTATGGATGAATCTACCCCGGCCATTCACGAGGTCTATGCTGCATTAATCTCTGATGAAGGTCGCAACAATATGATTATTGAAGATGTGTTAGCAGCAGTTCGGGCCAATCGGTCTCCAGTATTGTTAACCGAACGAAGAGCGCATCTGGAGCGACTAGATGAACGCCTCAGCCCTCTGGTCCGAAATCTAATCGTAATGAAAGGCGGCATGGGGAAAAAGCAAAGACGGCTGATAGCAGAGAGAATCGCGGGTATTCCAGATGATGAAGAAAGAGTCATCCTTGCCACCGGACGATATCTGGGGGAAGGATTCGACGATGCCCGTCTGGACACGCTCTTCCTTACCCTTCCGGTTTCGTGGCGCGGAACACTGACACAGTATGCAGGACGACTGCACCGCATGCATGATATGAAAAAGGAAGTGGTTATCTACGATTACGCAGATTTGAAAGTTCCGATGCTGGCCAGGATGTTTAAAAGGCGAAGCCGCGGGTATAGGGCTATAGGCTATGAAATTGAAGAATAGACGATCTAATTCAACGGTTGAAAGAGTTGGACGCAGACGCCCATTCCTTGTTTTAGACATTATGAAGTTTGATAGCTTTCCACTGGAGAAGCGGGTGCAACTGAATCTTCTCTTGAGTCGCAATGTCTGGCGTGAGTAGTTCTGAGTGAATTTCCCCGTGATCAAGCAAGCGATCGAGAAACTCATGCTCTGAGTCAGTGAAAGGCAATACGATTTTCAAGGCTTCCCTGCATTCCTCCACCATTTTGGAACCCCAGCCCTCTTTATCCTCAATGCCTTCGAGTGTTTTCGTTCTGAGAACAGGCAATAAGGAATGCTCAATTTCTTGAGTGTCGAAGTTAATATCCTCTAGAGAGATAGTCCGCCAATCCTTGGGGTTCATGGCACCGAAGAGGACGAACCCAAGCCGCACACGATCTCTTTCCCAGGAGCGGCCGGTCAGCAGGTGGTGAACATCAAAGAGATCTCGACTCGCACGGCGAGAAAAAAGGGCAGCGAGTTTACCCGCTAGAAGTTCGTAGATATCTACAACTAGGATCTGCTCTGCTTGATGAACACCGAGTTTCTTTGAATTTTGCGCTGTGATCGGCCAAAGTGGAATCCGGAACATGTAATTGAGATCGAGTTCAAGGTTCTCATTCCCACCATACACGCTTTGATATCGCAGCAGCCATTTCCCGCCGGCGTATTCTGTTGGTTTCCTTTGGATCCTCAATCCCTCTCGACCCAAGACAGCTTCAATTGCTTTCTCAACCTGAGGGCGCTCCGATAGCATTGCCTCTTTGCTTGAAGCTCCGATGTAATTGAGATCAATATCGACCGAAAGCCGTGGCAGATTGAGCAGAAACAAGTTTAAAGCTGTGCCGCCTTTTAAGGCTAGCCGGTCTTTTAGAAAGGGATGGCTTCGGATCGCGTTCAGGAGGCTGAGCAGACGGACGGCTTTTTCCAAGATGTTACCTCTAAAACCTGATGAGGCAGATAAGGCGAGCAGCCTCTCTTTCGAAGGTCTCACCTTATCTCCTCCCAGGTCCTTTGAAGGACATCGGCAGGGACGATAAGATTCCAATCTGCGAGAAGCTGTCCATCATCCTGGTAGCCACGATCCATGTAGTGCGGGCTTTTCGGCAGAAGGATTTTTAAACGATCGAGGTATTCGTCGCTGACCATAAGCGAGTCTCGGTGTTGCTCAAGGTAAAAGCCCACTTTTGCAGCCGTCGTCGCATTCTCAAGCGCGGTCACATATTTAACGACTTTGTCGAGGTCGAGGAATTCAATGCTCTCCAGAGATCGCCAGATCTCCTCCCAGCTTCCGGATAGCTTCGGTCGGTCGAGCACGTCCACCATGGAACGTTCAAGATTCGTCACCTTTACATCCAGGCTGGAGCGGTCTTGAACTTCCACATAGAGCTCTTCCTGACTGGCACACCTCAAAGCTTTCGGGTGAGAGACCCCCTGATAGGTCGCCCCCTGGAATTGAAATGATCTGCCCAGGCTTCTCTTTGTCAGATAGGTGAAGTGTTCGTATATCGTATACGCTCTTCCATGAGCCTCCAGGGATGTATGGTATCCAAGGATTGCATCATCTGTTATCTTTCCAGCTAACAGATACGGATCGACTGAGAAACTTTCCGCAGGGATCCCAAGCGGGACTGTCGCATACAACCCGCGACGGATACGCAGGATACGCCCCGACTCCTGATGATGAGCCAGCAATGACTTTCTTGTTGATGGATTTGTTGAGCCCTGAGCGTATAAATACTCAGTCAATTCTTCTACACGAAAAATTGGATGCCGAGCGAAGAAGGTATCGAGCTTCATATATCAATCCCACTTGAAATAAGTCGTATAAACTACTAATAAAATTAGTGCTATATACGAAAAAAGTCAAGTAGAAACTGCAGTAGAAACTACAGGGTTCATGATATATTCTCCAATAAAGAAGACCTCAGAGCCTCTGGTAAATCATGGGATGCGAGGTGTATCTAGTTCATCTTCATCTAACGGAGAGGTACATGGCCAGCGACCATTAGAAGTTCATTCGTGTTCTCGATGTTCAAGCCCAATCCGATTGACACCCTTAACAACACATTTCTGCCTGGTCGCGTAGAAACATTGTTTTCCAATGTATATACTCCTTGTCCAGCGCTAATTGTCTGCCGTTGTTGGGTGTTGCCTGGTATTGCCTCGTGTTTTTTTCTGTGAGACAAGACCCTTAGCCGCGAGAGTGTTTCAGAACCCTTTGCCGGAATCAAAAAAAGCGACTAAGGGTCACCCACAAATTCTTGGACC
>JAUWFP010000183.1 GCA_030606845.1 Anaerolineales bacterium
GATGGTTGAGATGAAATCATCCTGCATACGGGTCAGTTCACGTTGTGCTTCCAAACTAGCGATGCGTCGCGAGAGACGACGGTTCTCCAGGAGCTGCCCAACGTGCCAGGCGACAAACTCCGCTAATTGAATGTGTTCCGATGGAAAAGAGGGTCCCCCGAATCTTCCGAAGGCGAGACTTCCTACACACCGCCCACTGACAAGCAGCGGTACGCCGAGAAAATCGCGTCGCCGCTCACGTCCTTTCACGCTCGGGCCGGCATCCTCCTGTCGCAGCACGGTTTGGCCGGAGCGAAATGCTTCTTCTGCGGCTGGCTCGCCCCAATCGAGATCCGCTCCGCGAGATCTACCCCGACCCAGTGCGCGAGCATAGCTGGGTTCTATTTCATGCGAATCTTCATTCTCGAGATAAAGAGCGACGGTATCGAAGATGAAGATTGTGCGCGCAAGACGGAAGATCGCATCGAGTCCCGCATCGGTATCGAAGGTTTCTGCGACGATACGGGCGATGGCGTAGACGGCGTTTAATTCCGTGCCGTGCGTTAGAGATTCAGTCGGAATTAATGGACCGGTCATTTATTTCCTAAAGATGAAGGGATCGTAAATTCAAATTTCGTCCCTTGACCTTCCTGGCTTTCAATAGACATTTCAGCACCGTGAGCATTTACGATTATCTCTACAAGTGCAAGACCCAAGCCAGCACCTCCGTATCGCCTTGTTGGCGAGCCATCAAGCTGGTGGAAGGGCTCGAAGATCTCCTTGATGCGGTCTGCGGGAATGCCAATGCCGGTATCGGATACCACAAAACGTATCCCCAGGTCCTCGATTCCTACCTGTACGTTCACCTTTCCCCCATCAGGGGTAAATTTAACCCCGTTATCGACCAACTGGAAGATCGCCCATGAGAGCCGCTCAGGGTCCACCTCCAAATCAGGCAAATCATTTGCCAGTGTGGCCTCCAGGGTGACGCCTGCTTTTTTCGCCTTCTCGGTGGAGCGATTGAGAACTCCGTCAATTAACTCTGGTAGCGAAACCGGCTGCAGGTGGAGTGTGATGCCCTCTCGCGACGCGGTTGAGAACTCAATCAAGTCTTCGATTAAACCGCTAAGACGGTTTGTCGCTCGCACAGTCACTTGCATCGCCTCGCTTTGCTCCTCAGTGAGATCGCCCAACTCACCGGCAGCGAAAAGTTCAATATACCCCTTGATATGCGCTAGCGGCGTCCTGAGTTCATGCGATATGTTGGAGATGAGATTGGCTTTAATCTGGTTGATCTCGGTCAGTCGCTCGAGTGCGTGCCTGAGTTCTTTCGTCCTTTCCGTTACCCGCTGCTGCAAAGTCCTATTTGATTCCTGGAGGGCGGCATGAAGCTCTACGATCTGCTGAGTTATCGCTCGGTCCAGAGTCTCTCGTTCAATGTAGCCCAGTTCTAGCAGTGTCTGGCCGAGGAGAACATGCTCGCCGCTTTCCGCAGCCTCTTTCTGGCGTGCCAGGGCCATCTTGAGCTGCTCCTTAGTGATCTCACCCTGCTTGATGAGAAAATCCCCGATGCGGGGCACGAGCCATTGCGGCGTTGTGTCCATGGGAGCGTATTTGGGTGAGCCATCGAGGTAGGCTTTTTCCCCCAGGAGGGAAAGGAGAGCCAGGTCGATTCCACAATTGGGACATGTCCTCGCATCCCCCGGGAGAGGATGCTCACACTGGGGGCATAGGATCAATTGAGTATTAGAAGTTTGTTGGGAAGACTTTGGCATGTGGAACCCTCTGTAGAGTTCTATTGAAACCATCATAGCCTTTCTGCTGATTCCTAGCAAGCAAAGCCCGCTTTGCAGTGAAAGGACCTTGTAAGGTTCAAGTCGGAAAAAATCAAGGATAATAGCTACAGTGAAAGGTAAGGTAAATATGGCTGTAGACGTTCTTCTCATCGACGACGACCCCGATCTAGCGATCATGTTACGTACGCTGTTACGGGGCCAAGACATTCAAATTCGAGCGGTATTCAGCGGGGAGGAAGGTGTCGAAGCGTGCCGTGATGAGCAGCCAGATGTCATTATCCTCGATTTGTTAATGCCCAGCATGGACGGCTGGGAAGTATGTGAGAGGATCCGTGAGTTCTGTGATGTCCCGATCCTAATTCTCTCTGCGATTGGCTCCCCAGGGAGTGTAGCAAGGGCATTGGATGCAGGGGCAGATGATTATCTTATCAAACCCGTTCACGCTAGTTTACTCGCTTCTAGGCTGCGCACGCTGATGCGTAGACGGCTCAGGGTGGAGCAAGTTATAGCAGCCTGAACTATTTGTTTGGATCGCTGGCTGGCAACCGCGTTTCCCTTAACTAACCACGCAGCGAAGGCTGCGTGGTTCAGGTTTAAGCGGGTTAACTAAGGATTGTGTGTCGCTAAAGCGAGGCTTTGGTTGCGCCGCCATCGAACATGAGCGCGTGCCCGTGGATGAAGGATGCTGCGGGCGAAGCCAACCAGGCGACGGCCTTTCCGTATTCTTCGACCGTTCCCATCCGACCCAGCGGTACGTCTTCCGTGACTTTTCCTGCCTGCTCGTCGACAGTTGTACCACTGCGCTCGGCGCGATCCGTCATCAGCTGCTGCACTCTCTCCGTCCAGGTCCAGGCTGGGTTGATCGAATTCACGCGGATCCCCTTCGGCCCGAGTTCATTTGCCAGCGACTTTACCAAACCTATCACGGCCATCCTCAGCGAGTTTGAGAGGATTAAGTTGTCGATCGGCTGTTTGACGGAGTAGGATTGCGTTGCGACGATGGAGCCGTGTCCTTGTTCAAGCATGTGCGGCACGACGGCGTAGCAAAGCCGCACTGCGCTCATCACGGTTAGATCAACTGCCGTGGTCCAATCCTCAGGGTTGAGATCGAGGAAGCCTCCAGGAGGAGGGCCTCCGGCATTAATGATCAGGATGTCGATTTTTTGAAAGTGGTTGTGTGCTTTAGAAATCATCGCTTCAATTTGCTTCGGTTCGGTCAGGTCGGTTTGTATGGCGAGTACATCCACGCCAGTCTCCTGTCGAATCTCCTCTGCCGTAGTGAAGATCTGGTCTGTGCGGGAACAAAGAGCAATATTCGCGCCTTCTCGGGCAAGCGCTTGCGCCGCAGCTTTCCCTAATCCTCGCGATGCGGCGGTGACGATTGCTGCTCGATCCTTTAATCCTAAATCCATGGAAGACTCCTTAACCTCCTCTGAATTTAGAGGAGGATGATTTGATGATCAACGACCTGAAGGTCTGGCCGGTTCCGTTCGATCCATCTTGGAATAGTTTCCAATGTCCGCTGTAGGTGGCGATCGTTGTTCCCAACAACCGCGCAGGCGATCCCCGCAGACCTGTGCAGGTCATTGTGCTCCAGTTCGGCGGTGGAGATATTGAACTCGCGCTGCAACCTTATAAGCAGCGGTTTAAGCTTGCTGCGTTTCTCTTTCAAAGAGTTGCAGCCGGGGAGATAAAGTTCGATCGTGACGACGGCGACGTGCATGCGCTGAGTTTAGACCGTATGACGGACGGGCACAAGAAGCAGCTGCTCTTGGTATAATTCGCAACTATGAAAAAAGCCGTTTTTATCATACTTATTGGTGTCGTTTTGTTCCTGGCGCTTTCTGTTGCCATCCTCCTGCGCGGAGTGCAGCAGGCGACACAGCCTGTGATTGAACTCCAACAGGGAGTCTCCACGGAAGTCGCCAGATTACTCCATCCAACCCCGACCATCATCCCCGACCCAGTGACAATTATCCACGAAGTACAGTCGCTGGCTCGCCTGGAGACCATCCAATATTCGGTTGAGAAGGTCATCACAGCGGAGACTCGTCAGGGTCCCTTCGGCTTCTTATTCGGGGACAGGCTCCTGCTCGTTGCCCATGGATCGGTCATTGCCGGTGTTGACCTGGCGGAAATCACGGAGAGCGATATCTCGATCGATGAGAAGGGGTTGGTCACGCTCCAACTCCCTCCGGCTGAGATATTTATCGCTGCCTTGGATAATGAGCAGACGTACGTATACGACCGTGAAGTTGGTTTCTTGCGGCGCGGTGACGTCGAGCTTGAATCTGCCGCCCGCCTGGCAGCAGAGAAGGAGATCCTGGAAGCCGCGTTGAGCGATGGGATTCTCGAGCAGGCGCAGGTTAATGCAGAGGCCTACCTTTTCCGTCTTCTGGGGTCGTTGGGTTTCTCGAACGTGCGCTTCATCTCAGAATGACAACTCACCAGAACTGCTAACTTATCACTATACCCGTTCGGTCCATTGGCTGTTGGCGAAGCGTTCGCCTTGCAGTTCTTCGGCTCGGGTGAGCTCTCCAGGGGTAGGATCTCCCGACTCTAATTGCAAATCCAGCGCCTGGCGAAACCCTTCACTCATCGCCTCTGCGGCCATCTCCCACGACAGAGGCTTACCCAGCAGGTCCTCCACGGTCGCAGCCCGGTTGCGGAGGGCATCCGCGGCTGAGGCGCGGTCTTCCTCGCTATCGAACCGCAGCACTTCACATATGCGTGTGATGTCGCCTTTCAAGGGCAGTGTCCCATGTTGGAGGATGCCGAACCGGCGTCGAACCTGCGCGCTGCCTAGCAGCTTCCTTTGCTCGACGGTGATCTCATAGGCGCTAGGAGCCTGGAAACAAACCGGGTTGCCCCGCTCCTCCTCTGTAAGTTGCTTTTCGGGCTCAATCTCTACGGGCATGCCCATGTTCTGCAATCCGGCGACGAGGCCTGCGCTCAGATGGCGGTAGCTGTCGAGAACGCCGCCGGCGAGGTGGGGGTTGTCGATGGGTGCAATTACGGCATAGGTGAGTTCGTCTGTGTGAAGGATCGCCCGCCCTCCTGTGGAGCGGCGAACGAGATCCCATCGTTTCGTGCGCAGCCGCTTCAAGTCAACATCACGAATGGGTTGGGCAACGCCGAGTGAGATGCAAGGGGGAGTCCAAGCGTAAAAGCGCAGGGTTGGGAGCGATTCGCCTCGCCCCACGGCTTCGAGG